>NZ_JBRIQO010000011.1:0-283450 GCF_052983175.1 Streptosporangium sp. G12
GCCGAACCGCTTCCCGCGACCGGCGCGGTCGTCGGCATCGACCTGGGGGTGGCGTCGTTGGTCACCACCTCCGACGGAGACCACCTGGACAACCCGCGCCACCTGGCGGCGTCCGCAGACCGCCTCGCCGTCGCGCAGCGGGACCTCGCCCGCACCAAGCGCGGCTCGAAGCGGCGCCGCAAGGCTGTGGCCCGGATCGCCGCCCTGCACGGCAAGGTCCGCCGCCAACGCCTCGACGGCGCGCACAAGGCGGCTCTGCACCTGGTTCGTGACTACGACGTCATCGCCCACGAAGACCTGCGGATCGCCAACATGACCCGCTCGGCGTCCGGCACCGTGGAGACACCCGGCCGGAACGTCACGCAAAAGTCCGGCCTGAACCGCAGCCTCCTGGACGCGGGTTGGGGGGTGTTCCTGCGAATCCTCGCGGACAAGGCTGAAAGCGCCGGTCGAGAGCTGATCGCAGTGAACCCCCGAAACACCTCCCGCACGTGCGCCGCCTGCGGCCACGTCGCGAAGGAGAACCGCCTCACCCAAGCCGGGTTCCACTGTCAGCGGTGCGCTCATACGGCGCACGCCGACGTGAACGCGGCGATCAACATCTTGAGGGCAGGGCTTGCCCTTCGCGACGTCGCGCAAGCGGCTTAACGAGAAGCCGCTCCCTTCAGGGAGCGGAGGAGTCACGTCCAAGGAGAACCGATGAACCCCGTCCTCAGTGATGTCGAGGTCCCCGGCGGCGCGCTGCGTGTCGCCCGCTTCGGCACCGGGCCCCGCGTGATCGTGGCGGTGCACGGCATCACCGCCTCGCTGATGGCCTGGGCCGGCGTCACCCGCCGGCTCCCCGCCGAGTGGTCGCTGGTCGCGATGGACCTGCGGGGCCGCGGCCACAGCGCCGGGCTCCCCGGCCCGTACGGCCTGGCCGCGCACGCCGAGGACGTGAACCTCGTCGCCCGCTCCGTGGGCGCCGAGTCCGGCATCGTGCTCACCGGTCACTCGATGGGCGCCTACGTCGCGGCCCTCGCCGCCGCGGGACACGACTACGCCAGGGTGGTGCTGATCGACGGCGGGCTCCCGCTGCCGCCGCCCCCCGGCGCCGACCCCGACGCGGTCCTGGAGGCCACGCTCGGCCCGGCCCTCGCCCGGCTGGACCAGACCTTCCCGAGCGTCGGCGCGTACCTGGACTTCTTCAAGGCCCACCCCGCCTTCGCCGAGGCGTGGACGGAGGAGGCGGAGGAGTACGTCCGCTACGACGCGTCGGGGCCCGAGGGGGCGGTGCGCTCACGGGTGCGGCGGGAACCGGTCCGCGAGGACGGCCGGTGGATGCTCACCGAGGGCGAGACGGTCGGCGCGGCGCTGCGCGCGATCACCTCGCCCCTGTCGCTGCTGCGCGCCCCGCGGGGGTTGCTGAACCAGCCGGTCGGCATGCTGCCCGACGAGCTGGCCGCCGTGTGGGCCAGGCGGCTGCCCGCGCTGGAGGACGAGGTCGTCGACGACTGCAACCACTACACGATCCTCTTCGACGACCGCTGCGCCTCGCTGATCGCCGAGCACCTCTCCCGCTGAGCCCTCCGGCGGCTCCCACCGAGCTTCCGGCGGGAGCCGGCCGGACCGGGCGCGGGTCAGCCGGCCTGGGCGGGAGTGATCCAGGTGGCCTTGGCCGAGGCGACCAGGGTGCCGTCGGTCTCGTAGACGGCGCTCTCGCCGAAGAGCTTGCGGCCCTCGCGGCCGGTGGCTCGGGCGACGACGGAGTAGGTGCCGCCGGGGTAGATCCGGCGGTGGATCCGCGCGGTCAGGCGGCCCAGCAGGGCGAACTCACCGGGCCCGAAGTGCGCCCAGCCGGTGGGGCAGTCGAGGGCGGCCCACAGGATCGCGTCGGGGACGGTGCCGTCCGCGTCGGTGATGGTCATCGGGACCCGCCAGCCGGCGGCGACCAGGTCGGTGCCGGGCACCGGGCCGGGGAAGATCCGCAGGCCGTCGCCGGGATCGCGCAGGCCGCACGCGAAGCAGCCGGGGAAGGCGTGCCCGACGAGACCGGCGAAGCCGCCCTCGGCCTTCGCGGCCTCGTTGAAGGGCACGAAGGCCGGGACGTCGAACTCCTCGGCGACCGTGATGGCCTCGACGAGGAGCTTCTCACCGTGGGTGAGGGTCGCGGTGTTGGCGAGGTGGCCCAGGGACAGCTCGGTGTCCAGCGGGGTGGGTGCGTGCAGCGTGACCTCGACGGCCGAGTCGTGCCGGGCGCCGTGCAACGCCTCCGAGACCGTACCCGCGATCCAGCCGCCGTTCGCGGAGCCCTCGGGACCACGGAAACGCGCCGGAACGGTCAGCACGGTCTGCAGCTCGGACGTCGTCGTCATGCCGCACCTCCTGTCGCCTTTATGGCGATCAATCCTCAGAAATCACGTTAATCGGACCGACCGATTTTACCGGACTGCTTGTACATACAGCCAACTCGGGCTCGATGACGACCTCATTAGCTGCGGGTAACGCCGGTATGACGTTCGGCGGGCGGTCCCGGAGTACCTCGCCGGGGCGATTCCTCGCCGCGGGGCCCGGGTCACCGCCCCCGCCCTCCGGAGAGGGCGGGATCTTGTCATTCCGCCGAGGGTTTCTCCCTCTGCCGCCGCAGGACTTCCTCTCCTACGGAGCCTCCTGCCACCGGAATCGACAGGGGGCGGGGTCGGACGGCTCGTCGCCGTCCGACCCCGCCCCCTTTACGGTGTAAGAATCAATCTGACCCGGGATTACAGGACCGGCAGGTAGCGCCCCAGCTCGAACTCCGTCACCTGGCGGCGGTAGTCGTTCCACTCGGCGCGCTTGTTGCGCAGGAAGTAGTCGAAGACGTGCTCGCCGAGGGTCTCGGCGACGAGCTCGCTGCGCTCCATGACCGCGATGGCCTCGTCCAGCGACTGGGGCAGCGGCTGGATGCCCAGCGCCCTGCGCTCGGCCGAGGTCAGCGCCCACACGTCGTCCTCGGCGCCGGGGGGCATCTCGTACCCCTCCTCGATGCCCTTCAAACCGGCCGCGAGGATCACGGCGAAGGCGAGGTACGGGTTGCAGGCGGAGTCGAGCGAGCGGAACTCGATGCGGGTCGAGCCGCCCTTGTGCGGCTTGTACATCGGCACCCGGACCAGGGCGGAGCGGTTGTTGTGGCCCCAGGAGACGTAGCTCGGGGCCTCGCCGCCCGCTCCGGCGATCGCCTCGGCGCCGCCCCACAGCCGCTTGTAGGAGTTGACCCACTGGTTGCAGACCGCGGTGATCTCGGCGGCGTGCGTGAGCAGGCCGCCGATGAAGGACCGCCCGATCTTGGAGAGCTGGTAGTCGGCGCCGGGCTCGTAGAAGGCGTTGCGGTCGCCCTCGAAGAGCGACATGTGGGTGTGCATGCCGGAGCCGGGGTGCTCGGTGAAGGGCTTGGGCATGAAGCTCGCCCAGATGCCCTGCTCCAGCGCGACCTCCTTCATGACCAGGCGGAAGGTCATGATGTTGTCGGCGGTGGTGAGCGCGTCGGCGTAGCGCAGGTCGATCTCCTGCTGGCCGGGGCCGCCCTCGTGGTGGCTGTACTCGACGGAGATGCCCATCGACTCCAGCATCATGATCGCGTTGCGCCGGAAGTCGTGTCCCGAGCTGTGCGGCGTGTGGTCGAAGTAGCCGCCGCCGTCGATCGGCTCGGGCCGCTCGCCGCCCTCCGGCCGGCTCTTCAGCAGGAAGAACTCGATCTCCGGGTGGGTGTAGAAGCTGAAGCCCATATCCGAGGCCTTCGCCAGGGTGCGCTTGAGCACCCAGCGCGGGTCGGCGTGCGAGGGCGAGCCGTCCGGCATGAGGATGTCGCAGAACATGCGGGCCGCGCCCGGCGTCTCGCTGCGCCAGGGAAGGATCTGGAAGGTCGACGGGTCGGGCTTGGCGAGCATGTCCGACTCGTAGACCCGGGCGAAGCCCTCGATGGCCGAGCCGTCGAAGCCGATGCCCTCGGCGAAGGCCCCTTCGAGTTCGGCCGGGGCGATGGCCACCGACTTCAGGAACCCGAGCACGTCGGTGAACCACAGCCGGATGAACCGGATGTCGCGCTCCTCAAGGGTACGGAGAACGAACTCCTGCTGGCGGTCCAAGGCTTCTCCTTCATTGCCGACGTGCTGCAACACGCCTAGTGGTCTCCCAGTTTGCCCTCTCAGTGTTTCGCACACGTTACGAGGAAGAACGGTGAGATGTGGCATCCGGCCCGTCGCGCCTCCGCGTGGCGGCCTCCCTCTCCTCCTACAGTGTGCGACCGGAGCCGCTGGAAGTTCGATCCGGGGGGAAACGATGACGCGTACCGAAGTTCACGGACCACCGCACGCGATCTCACCACCGGCCAGGCTCACCGAACGCCTCGCGGCACTGGTGATGCCCTGCCCCGTCCATCCGTCGATACACCTGGTCGAGGCCGCGGCGGCCGACTGGGCGCGCGCGGCCGGGCTGGACCCCGACCCCGCCGCCTCCCGGCTGGCCGGGCGGGCGTTCGCCCGTTGCGAAACCGGCGCGGTCACGCCGCTGGCCCGCTGGCTGACCTGGATGTCGCGCCTGCGCCAGGCCCCCGAGGCCCTCACCCCGGTCCTCGCCGTGGCCGCGGGCGGCGAGCCGGGGCCGGCGCCGCTGGAGCGGGCCTTCTCCGGCCTCTGGGCGGCGTGCGCGCCGAGGATGAGCGGCGCGTGGCGCGAGCGGTTCACGGCCGGGCTGGCCGCCCAGCGCGAGGCGATCCTCCCGCGCGAGCCAGCCGCGGCCCTCTCCCCCGGGACACCCGCGAAGCCGCGCTCCTCCGGGGCACCCGCGGAGCCCTGCTCCTCGGGGACACCCGCGGAGCCGGGCGGGGACGCCTTCGGCCGCTACCTGTTCGACCTGGTGGAACCGTGCCTGGGGGTGGAGGTGCCGGCCCCGGTGTGGCGGAGCCCGCAGTGGCGGGCGCTCGTCGAGGCGAGCGGCAACGTGGCCGCCCGGTGCGAGGAGGCGGTGGCCGGACGCGGCCATGCGGGCACCGTTTTTTTGGAACGCTCCAATCGGGAGGCGGAAGAGTGGATCATCGACAGTGTCGCCACCCGCATGGAGGAGCTGTGGACGGCCGCCCGCGCGATCCCCGCGCTCACGGAGCGGCACGACCTGGGCTTCGCCGCCTCCCGTGAGGTGACGCGGGTGGCATGCGCTTTCTTGACCATCCCTCGGGCTTACCTGGAGTGGCTCCTGGAAACACCTCGCTATCGTCACTTAGGGTAACGGTTCGATTTCGACAAGTAATGCTGGAGTAACGATGAGCACCATGCTCCTCAATCACAAGCTCGACCGTGCCTTCGGGCACATGGACGTCGACGGCAGCGGATCGATCGAGCGCGAGGACCTTCTCGGCCTCGGTGCCCGGATCCTCGTCGGCTTCGGCGAGTCGCCGACCTCCCCGGCCGGTCACAGGCTCGCCCAGGGCTTCGAGGGGATCTGGCGGACCCTGGCCGCGGAGATCGACACCGACGGCGACGGCGCCATCTCGTCCGAGGAGTTCCGCGCGGGCATGACCTCCGCGTTCATCGAGGGCGACCACTTCGACGCGGTGTTCGCGCCCGCCGCCGAGGCGGTGGCCGGCCTGTGCGACACCGACGGCGACGGGGCCGTGGGGCCGGACGAGTTCTGGACCATGATGGCCGCGTTCGGCACCGCGCGCGAGGACGTGCGGGCCACCTTCGAGCGGCTCGACGGCGACGGCGACGGCGTCGTGTCCGTGGGCGAGCTGGTCGAGGCGACCCGGCAGTTCTACACGAGCGCCGATCCGGAAGTGGCCGGCAACTGGCTGTTCGGTCCGCTGTAGTGGCGCTCACCCCGACGTTCGGCGATCCCCTCACCCGTTCCCGACCCCACCCACAGCCCTTGTCGCACTCCATGTCACTTTCCCTGTCCCCTTCCTCCTCTTCGTCCCCCTCGTCCGCCGCGCCCTCCGGAACACCGGGCCACCCGGGGCCGCCGCGGCCCTCGGGAGTGGCCGCGGCGCTGCTGCTGCCCCTCACCGAGCTCGTGCCGGTGATGTCGGCACCGTGCCCGATGCACCCCTCGGTCGACCTGATCGGCACCGAGCTGGCCGCCTGGGCCCGCGAGGCCGGGCTCGAACCTCCCTCCGGCGCCGGATTCGAGCGGATGGCCGGCCGCGCCTTCTGCGGATTCGGCGTGGAGTCGGCGCTGCTGTTCGCCAAATGGCTGACCTGGCTGTTCCACTTCGACGACGAGTGGGACGAGAAGCCCGCCGGGCGCGCGGCCGAGATCGTCGGAGCCACCTTCGCGCGGCTCGACCTCGTCGCACGCGCGCCCGCGCACGCCTCCTCGCCCGTCGAGCTTGCCTTCGGCGACCTCTGGAAGGCCACCACCGGGCGGATGAGCACCCGCTGGCGGCACCGGTTCCTGGCGGGGCTGGCGGCGCAGGGCGAGGCCTGCCGTACCGAGGCCGAGAACCGCTGCGCGGGCCGCGTGCCCTCCCCCGCCGAGTACCCGCGGCTGCGGCGGGGCACCGCCGGCCCCTACCTGTTCGACCTGGTGGAGCCCTGCCTGGGGGTGGAGGTACCCGCGGGACTGCGCGAGAGCACGACCTGGCGGACGCTGGTGGACGCCTGCAACGACGTCACCGCCTGGTGCAACGACGTCGCCTCGCACCACAAGGAACGGGCCAACGGCGACGTGCACAACTACGTGACGGTCGCCGCGACCGCGTTCGGCCTCTCCGACACCGGAGCCGTCGCCTGGGTGAACGACCGGATCGCCGCCCGAGCCGAGGACCTGCGGACCTCCGCACGGCGGCTGCCGGCGCTGTTCGACCGTTTCGGGTTCTCGACCGGCCAGGCCAGGGACGTCAGCAAGGTCGCGTGCGCCTTCCTCACGGCGCCGAGGGCCCAGCTGGAATGGCTCCTGGAGTCCAGCCGGTACGACGTGCCGTGACCCGGTGACCGGCCGCCCCCACCCGCGCGTACGTGCCCGGGCGGGGGCGGGGACCGGCGGGCGAACCGGATCCGAGGCGCCGTACGAGATCCGACCCGCGTTGATCGCTCGTTGATTAAATTGCGGTCTGCGCCGGTTAAGGTCCCTTTAAGCACGAATGAAGGGCCTAAACCATCATGCGCGGGCTGTACCGGGGAATCCCGAGGGTGACGCCCGTCCAGAGGCGGATCACGGCGGTGCTCGCCGCCGCCGCGTCCGTGGCGATGGAGTGCGTCAACATCTGGGTCACGGCGCAGCTCCCGCAGCCTTCCTACACACCGCTGCCGTTCGCGCCCGAGGACGTGGCCGGCGCCGTGTTCCCCATCCTCGGTGCGCTCCTGGTGTTCCAGCGGCCCCGGCTGGTCATCGGCTGGCTGCTCTGCCTGGGCGGGCTGTGCTCCGCGCTGAACAGCCTCACGGTGAACCTCGCGCTCCTGGACACCACGCGAGAGTGGATGGTCCTGCCGAAGGCGATCTGGGCGATCGCCGGGGTGAGCTGGAAGCTGACCATCCTCTTCCTGGTCGTGCTGCTGCCGCTGCTCTATCCGGACGGGAAACTGCCCTCCCCGCGCTGGCGGGCCCTGGTCTGGGGCTCCGTCGCCGTCCTGGCGGCCGACGTGCTCGTCACGGACCTGATGCCCCTCCTCGGACAGCGGCCCGTGGGTTCCTCCCCCCACCTCCTGCGGTTCTCGCTGGACATGCTCACCAACGCGATGATGATCCTGGCCTTCGCCTCGCTGGCCGCCCGGTTCCGGCGGGCCGGTCACGAGGAGCGCGGGCAGATCCTCTGGACGCTGGTCGCGCTCGCCACCGTGATCGTCCCCTGGGTGGTCGGCAACCCGGTGTGGTGGCTGGCGTCGTTCACGATCCCGCTGGTCCCGGTCGCGATCACCTTCTCGGTGCTGCGGCACCGCCTCTACGGAATCGACACGCTCATCACCAGGACGCTGGTCGGCGCGGGCCTGGTCGGCGTGATCGGCGGGGTGTACGTGGCGGTGGGCGCCGCCTCCAGCCTGTTCCTGTCGGACGTGGACCGGATCGGCGGCCTGGTCGCCGCGCTCTGCGCGGGGGCGTTCTTCCACCCGATGCGGCGGCTGCTCCAGCGCGGCGCCGACCGCCTCCTGTACGGCGGCAGGGGCGACCCGGTGGCGCTCGCCGCCGAGCTCGGGCGCAGGCTCCAGCGCACCGATCCCGCGGGGGGACTGGCCGCGGCCCTGGACGTGCTGCGCGACGGCCTGGCGGTCACCGGCACGGGCGTGCGCTTCCAGGGCGGCTGGCCCGAGGAGTCGACGGTGGGGACGCTGGAGGAGGTGGCGCGCGACATCCTGCTGGTCTGGCACGGCGAGCCCGTCGGCCGCCTGCTCATCGGCCCGCCGGGCGCCCGGCGCCTGCCGGCCGCGCACAACGAGCGGGTCATCACCGCGCTCACGCCGTACGTGGCCGACGCCGCCCACGCGGTCCGGCTGGTCGGCGCGCTGCGGCGCTCCCGGGAGCGGATCGTCACCACCCGCGAGGAGGAGCGCCGTCGTCTCCGCCGCGACCTGCACGACGGTCTCGGCCAGTCGCTCAGCGGGATGGCGATGTCCATCAACGCGGCCAGGCTCTCCCTGCGCGCCTCCCCCGAGACGGCCGAGCGCATGCTCGGCGAGCTGCGTTCCGGCATGGACAGCGTCACCGACGACATCAGGCACCTGGTGTACGGCCTGCGGCCGCCGGCGCTGGACGACCTCGGCCTGGCCGGGGCCGTGGCGGAGATGGCGGGCCCCGACGTCGCCGTGGAGGTCAGGGGCGAGCTGCCGGGCCTGCCCGCCGCGACCGAGGTCGCGGCGTACCGGATCGCGCAGGAGGCGCTGACGAACGCGCGCAAGCACGCCGGGGCCGCGACGGTGCGGGTGTCGCTGGAGCGGGGCGAGAACGGCCTGAGCGTCCGGGTGCGCGACGACGGGATCGGCGTCCCCGCCGGGCGTCGCTCAGGGGTCGGGCTGGCGTCGATGCGCGAGCGCGCCGCCGAACTGGGCGGGACATGCGTGATCACGACGCCTCCCGAGGGGGGCACCGTGGTCGAGGCGATACTCCCGGTGAACTTGAATGTGAAGATCTGACCACCGATGATTTCTTACGGCTCGCGAACGATGGTGAGTATTGCCCTATGACGTTGGTTCAGGTAGCCCTACCCTTGCGCCTGCAATGCTGACATTTCGTGCTCTTGGCCCGTTCCAGGCCCTTCATGGTGAGACATCACTCGACCTCGGTGGCCAGCGCCAGATGGCGGTGCTGGCCCGGCTCCTCGTGGCCGGTGGCCGCGCCGTCCCGGTGGCCATGCTCATCGACGAGCTGTGGCCCGGTGAGCCTCCCGCCCAGGCCCTGTCGACCATCCAGGGATACGTGTCGCGGCTGCGGCGCGCCCTGGAACCCGGCCGCGCGCCACGGGAGGAGGCCGAGGTCCTGGTCTCCGCCCCGCCGGGGTACGCGCTGCGCGCCTCGCCCGGCCAGGTGGACACCTGGAGTTTCGAGAGCGCGGTCAAGACGAGCGGCGAGCCCGCCGAGGTGTGGGAGCGCCTGGAGGCGGCCCTCGCCCTCTGGCGCGGCCCGGCCCTGGCCGAGTTCTCCGACCTGCCGTGGGCGGTGAGCGAGGCGGGCAGGCTGGAGGAGCTGCGGCTGATCGCGGTCGAGCGCCGGGCCGACGCGGGGCTGCTGCTGGGACACTCCGGCGCCCTGGTCGCCGACCTGGAGGCGCACGCCTCGGCGCATCCGCTGCGGGAGGAGGCCTGGCGGCTGCTCGCGCTGGCCCTGTACCGCAACGGCAGGCAGGGGGACGCGCTGGGCGCGCTCCGGCGCGCCAGGATGATGCTCCGCGACGAGCTCGGCCTCGACCTGGGCGCCACCCTGCAACGTCTGGAGTCCGACATGCTGGCCCAGGCCGTCCATCTCCATCCGCCCGCGGAGCCGGTACGGGCCGCGGAACCGGCGGCGGCGGCGCGCGTGACGCCCGCCGAGAAGCGGGCGCTGCCGGGGCTGCGGGTCGTGGTGGTGGACGACCAGGCGCTGGTCCGCACCGGCCTGCGCGTGGTGCTGGACAGCGAACCCGGTTTCGAGCTGGTCGGGGAGGCCGAGAACGGCGAGCAGGCGATCACGGTGGTCAGGGAGACCTCCCCCGACCTGGTGCTGATGGACATCCAGATGCCCAGGCTGGACGGGCTGACCGCCGCGCGCAGGATCCTGGCCGACGCGGCGCCGCCGAAGGTCGTGATGATGACCACGTTCGGCACGGACGACAACCTCTACGCGGCGCTGCGGGCCGGGGTGAGCGGGTTCGTCCTCAAGACGTCGGCGCCCGAGCAGCTCATCACCGCGATGCGGGCCGCGCAGGCCGGTGACGCGCTGATCGACCCCGCCGTCACCACCCGCCTGATCGCGGCCTTCGCCGGGCGCACCGACCCGTCGGCGCCACCCGGCCTCGCCGGTCTCGGCGACACGGAACTCGACCTGATGAAGCTGGTCGCCCGGGGGCTGACCAACCGGCAGATCGCGGCGACCCTGGCGGTCCCCGAGCGGTCGGTCTCGCAGTCGGTGGTCAAGCTGCTCGACCATCTCGGGCTGTTCGACCGGGCCCAGCTCGTCGTCACCGCGTACGAGTCCGGGCTGGTCAACCCCGGCGACGTGGGCAGATAGCCGTGTCCCTGCGGCACCGCGACCGCGGCCGGGTGCTCGACGGCACCGGTGGCGTGCCCAGGCGGGTCGTCGACGCGGTCACCGTGGCCGGCACCGTGACCGAGGACGCCCCCGCCTGGCCCGCCACCTCGCTCGCACGCGGGCTGCTGCGCTCCCCGCTGCGGCTCGCCGCCCTCTCCACGGCGCTCCTGTCGGTCGGACTCACCGTGATCGGCCTCGTGCTGCGTCTCGACCTGCCGCCCGGGTGGCAACCACAGGAGCCGGCCACGCCCGACCTGGCGGCGGGACTGACGTTCCCCGTGGTGGGGGCCTTCCTGCTGGCGCACCGCTCGCGTCCGGCCACCGCGTGGCTGATGTGCGCGGGTGGCCTGATGTGCGCGGTCAACTCCTTCTCCGAGGCGGCGATGTTCACCTTCGCCGCGGCGGGCGACATGGAGTCCGCCGGGTACCTCCGCCTGAGCATGATCACGGGAAAGGCGGCCGGCGGGTTCCTGCTGGCGATCCTGTTCCCGCTGTACTCCCCCGACGGCCGGCTGCCCTCGCGGCGGTGGTGGCCGCTGGCGGCGGCCGGCGTGGTCGTGTTCTCGGTGGACATGCTGCTGAACCTCACCCGCCCGGACCCCGACCCGGCGCTCTACCCCTGGCCGCGGGTCATCCCCAACCCGCTCGCGGTGGACTTCCTCGCCCCCCACAACATGGCGGCGCGCGGGGTCACCGCCGTCCTGATCTCGGTCCTCGCGGTCCTGGCGCTGGTCTCCCTGGTGCTGCGCTTCCGGCGGGCGGGCCCCGAGCTGCGCCGCCAGATCGCCTGGCCGGTCTTCGCCTTCGCCGTCTACGTCGCCTTCCTGCTCGCCGGTCCGGCCTGGTGGCTGGCCGGGACGATCTGGACCGGGCTGATCCCGGGGGCCATCGTCTTCTCGGTGCTGCGCTACCAGCTCTACGGCATCGACACGGTGGTGAGCCGCGCCTTCGTCGCCGCCGGGCTGATCGCCGCGGTCAGCGCCATGTACGCGGTCGGCGCGGTCGCCGGGCTCGCACTGTCGGGATACGACCGGATCGGCGGCCTGGTGGCGGCCCTGCTCGCCGGGGTCGTCTTCCAGCCGCTCCGGCACCGGCTCAGGAGCCTGGTCGACCGGCTCATGTACGGCACGCACGGCGACCCGCAGGCGCTCGCCGAGCGCCTGGCCAGAGAGGTCCGCGAGACCGAGCCGGCCAACGCGCTCGCCGCCGTCGCCGCCGTGGTCAAGGACGGGCTGAGCGTCACCGGCGTCGCCGTCGAGGTCTACGAGCCCGGTGCCAGGCAGGTCCAGGTCGGCCTGCTGGGCCCGGCGCCGCGCCGGGTACCGCTGGTCTGGCACGGCGAGCCGGTCGGGCGGCTGCTCCTCGGCTCCCCCGGCCCCCGCAGGTTCGCCGCCGCGCACAACGGCCGGCTGGTCGCGGCGGCCGTCCCGTACGTCGCCGACGTGGCGCACGCCGTGCGGATGACCGCCGACCTGCAGCGCTCCCGGGAGCGCATCCTCACCGCCCGCGAGGAGGAACGCCGCCGCCTGCGCAGGGACCTGCACGACGGGCTCGGCCACGCGCTGACCGACATGGCCATGTCGATCAACATGGCCAGGATCAGCCTGCGCACCGCCCCCGCCTCGGCGGACAGGCTCCTGCTCGACCTGCGCGGCGGCATGGACGCGGTCAGCGAGGAGATCAGGGAACTGGTGTACGGCCTGCGCCCGCCCACCCTCGACGAGCTCGGCCTGGCGGGGGCCGTACGTGCCCTGGCGCAGGAGGGCACGCCGCGGGTCGCGGTGGAGACCGAGGGCGACCTGTCGGATCTGCCCGCGGCGGCCGAGGTGGCCGCGTACCGCATCGCGCAGGAGGGGCTGACCAACGTCCGCAAGCACGCGGGGGCCGGCTCCGCGGTGATCTCGTTGCGGCGCGGGGAGTCGCTGGTGGTACGCGTCCAGGACGACGGGCGCGGGCTGCCCTCGGGACCGCGCTCGGGGGTCGGGCTGCTCTCCATGCGTGAGCGGGCCGCCGAGCTGGGCGGTACCTGCGTGATCGAGGCGGCCCCGGGCGGCGGGACGGTCGTGGAGGCCGTGCTGCCGATCCCGGCCGCACCGATCACGGCGGGCCGCCACACCCGGATCTCGCCGAGCCTTTAGGGTCCACCCGTCGACGAATGCTCATGTCCAGCGAGAAACCATACTTTCTCGAAAATTGCCAAAATAAACAAAAATAGGCAAAATCAAATCCTTCTTAACTTACCCTGAAAATAAGAAAGTGGGCAGTTCGGTCCTTTAGTCCGAACGGCTTGCCTTATATCTTTCCCCCTAATCACGGCCGTCGAGCGAGCTCTGCTCGCGGCTCGATCAAAGGAGAAGGCATGTACGGCAAGCGACAGCTGACGGTGCTCGGGGCGGCGCTCCTCGCCGCACTCACCCTCGGACCCACCTCGTTCTCACAGGCCTCGGCCACGCCGGATCCCGAGCCGGGCGTGACGGCGAACACCCCGCAGAAAGGGACCATGACTGATCCGGCCCCATCGGCGGAAAACCCGAGGGACTACTGGCGGGGATATCGGGACGGCTACCGGGCCGCCGCACGGGACTGCCGCAGGGCCACGTCACGCAGCTACATCGGGCGGCCCAGCGACTACGACAGAGGGTGGCTGGACGGCTACGACGCCGGATACGCCCGCTTCTGCTGAACGGCGGAACCAGGACCCCGGGCACACCGAAGCACGGTGGGCCTCCGCGAGTCCGGCGCCGGGTACCGGGAAAGGACCGGGAAGTGGGCCGAGGTCCCCGGAGGAGGCCTGACCGGGGAACCCGGCGACGGCAGGGGTCACCTCTTGGCGTCCGCGCGTCCATCGGCGGCCGGGGCGAGATCACCTGCACGGCGGGCTCCGGGCACGCCCCAATAGGATGGCCACGTGGCTCAACTCCGCATCGCCCTGGCCCAGAGCAATCCCGCCGTCGGTGACCTGGCCGCCAACACGGACAGGCTCGTCGAGTGGACCCGCCGAGCCGCCGACCGCGGCGCGCACCTGGTCGTCTTCACCGAGATGTTCCTGACCGGGTACCCCGTCGAGGACCTCGTGCTGCGCACCTCGTTCGTGGAGGCGTCGATCGCCGCGATCGAGGAGGCCGCGCGAAGGCTGGACGAGGCGGGGCTCGGCGAGATCCCCGTGGTCGTCGGCTACGTGGACCGCGCGAAGCTCGCCCCGCGCGTCGGCCAGCCCAAGGGCGCCCCGCTCGACGCGGCCGCTCTGCTGCACCGGGGCCGGGTGGTCGTCAAGACCGCCAAGCACCACCTGCCGAACTACGGCGTCTTCGACGAGTACCGCTACTTCGTCCGCGGCGACCGCCTGCCGATCTTCCGGTTGCACGGCGTCGACGTGGCGATCGCGGTCTGCGAGGACCTCTGGCAGGAGGGCGGCCCCGTCGCGGTGGTGGCCGAGGCCGGAGCCGGGCTGCTCGTGGTGCCGAACGCCTCCCCGTACGAGAAGGAGAAGGACGACGTACGCCTGGCCCTGGTGGCCAGGCGCGCCCGCGAGGCCGGATGCGCCCTCGCCTACGTCAACCAGGTCGGCGGCCAGGACGAGCTGGTCTTCGACGGGGACTCGGTGGTCGTCTCCGCCTCCGGCGAGCTGGTCGCGCGCGCGGCGCGCTTCTCCGAGGAGCTGCTGATCACCGACCTGGAACTGCCCGAGGCCAGGTACGGAGGGCTCGGCACCTTCCAGGTGGACGCCGGCGACGGCACCGTGATCACGGTGGAGCGGCTGGAGCTGTCGGCCCACCCCGTCGAGCCGTACGAGCCGCAGGCCCCCACGATCGCCGAGCACCTCGACGACACCGCCGAGGTCTACTCGGCACTGGTCCTCGCGGTCCGCGACTACGTCGCCAAGAACGGCTTCCAGTCGGTCGTCCTCGGCCTGTCCGGCGGCATCGACTCGGCGCTGACCGCCACGATCGCCTCCGACGCCATCGGCCCCGACCGGGTGCACGTGGTGCTCATGCCCTCCCGCTACTCCTCGGACCACTCGGTGAGCGACGCCCAGGAGCTGGTCGACCGGCAGGGGATCAACGCCAGGACCGTGCCGATCGCCGACATCGTCAGCGGCTTCGAGAAGGAGATCGAGCTCTCCGGCCTGGCCGCGGAGAACCTCCAGGCCCGGGTGCGCGGCATGATCCTGATGGGCCTGTCCAACGAGCACGGCCATCTCGTCCTCACCACCGGCAACAAGAGCGAGCTGGCCACCGGCTACTCCACCCTCTACGGCGACTCGGCGGGCGGCTTCGCCCCCATCAAGGACGTGCTCAAGACCCTGGTCTGGGAGCTGGCGCGCTGGCGCAACGCCCAGGCGGGCCGGTCGGGCGAGTTCCTGCACGGGTTCGCGGTGCCGCCGATCCCGGAGAGCTCGATCGAGAAGGAGCCCAGCGCGGAGCTCCGCCCCGACCAGCGCGACACCGACTCCCTGCCCGAGTACGACATCCTGGACAGGCTGCTGGACGACTACGTCGAGAAGGACATGGGCTCAGCCGAGCTCGTCGCCGCCGGACACGACCCGGCCCTGGTCACCCGGGTGATCCGCCTGGTCGACCTGGCCGAGTACAAGCGCCGCCAGTATCCTCCGGGCCCGAAGATCACCCCCAAGAACTTCGGCCGCGACCGCCGCCTCCCCATCACCAACCGCTGGCGCGAGACCACCACCTGACCCCCGGACCGTTTCCGGACGCCGGGCTCCCCCGCCGGGGAAACGATCAGTACAGTCGACAGGGTGCGTCATGTCGCGGGATGTGCCCTGATACTGCTTCTGGCCGTCGGTTGCAGCACCGGCGGCCCCAGCCTCGACGAGGCCGCCCAGGTGCTCGCCCAGGACGTGAGTAAACTCGCACCCTTCCATCCGACGGCGAACAAAAAAATCGTCGACAATACCGGAAAAGGGAACGATAATTTCTCAAACTGCTCGAATAATGATACCGCTATTCGCTCATATCAAATCAGTGGCAACTTCGGTGAAGGTGTCCAGGCCACCCCTGCCGAGCGAGCCGACCTGCTTGGGCGGCCCTTACGCGACAAGTTACAACAGATCGGTTACGAAATAGATCGAAACGCTAGCTGGTCACAGCCTGGCCGAAGTGTTTCGATATTGAGAAAGACAGATCCAGGAATTACCCTTATCATTCTCCTGCAAGCTTCCGATCCCAATGTGGAGATCATCGGGAAAACCGACTGTTTAGCAGCCCCCAGCCCATTAGAGCGGGGCATTCGGTAGGCGGGCTTGTTCCCGGAGCTGCGACGCGACCTCTCGTAGATTGCGTGCGGCACTCCGACATTGATCTGCAAGACGATCGAGCTCTGATCGCTTTCGAACGAGGTCATTGTCAAAACGCTGAGCGGCGGATCCTGTCCAGATCGGACCATCACCGACCGTACCGGTCTTGATGCGGTCCAGGAGCACTTCGAGATTCTTTACGTAAGCATCGAACCTATCAGCCAGCGTTTCCTTTGCTTCAACCTTTCGCATCAGTTCGGCCGGTTCCACTCTCCTACCCTCCACGAGCCTTGAGGGCGGCCTTCAGGACCGGAGTCAACTGACCGGAGAATACCGCTCTAAGTTGGTCAAGGTCAGAACCACTGATAGCAGGATTGCCATGGAATTGGCGAGAAACATTAAAAGCGGACACCTGGGCATCAACAAGGGCGTCGAAAAAGCCCGAGGCGTCCCCCGCCCTGTCACCATCCAAGAAGTCTTCGATGAAGTCTTTCAATGGATTTTTCTGGGCTATGTCGGTCACCTTGCCAAACAACAGCTCATTCGCTGTGCCGCCAATAAGTTCGCCACTTGCCCCTGCGGTCAGGACATCCAGCGGAAGGACCAGAAGCTCTGTGATTATCTTATCGGTTTCGTCTGCCGAAAGATCGGCCTCATGCAAACCGCTGAACAGTATCGACGCCAGGGCCCCCGATGCGAGCGCTTTCTCATAGAAGCGACCACGCTGTTCCTGCCGATCACTCTCCGTTGAGGCATCACCGAAGGGATGCTCCTTACCCAGATCCAGACCCAACAGAAACCTGCCATAACCGCTCTTAAGCAGAGGTAACGTTTCAGGGCTCTGCAGCAGACCTCCAAAGAACATCGCAATTCTTTCAGGAGAGATTCCTTTCCACTCTTCGCTCGCAGAGACGTCCACGACATCGTTTTTCTGGTTCCAGACATCGATGAGTTCGGGAAAATACCGCGATATGTGTGTGGCGAGCACCCGGCCGACCGGAGATGGGGTGGACAGCGCGGGCCAGAAGTTCTTCCTGCTGTAGAGATCGATGATGTTAAGCCAGACGTCACGACGGAGGGTGACGTCCCCCGCGCCCGGAGCCAAAGCCCCGTCCAGAGCAGTGGCCAGTAGTTGCTCGAAGTCCGTGCCGTCGAGGCCGTTCATTACCTCGGACCGCAACAGCAATGCCGCGTTCTCGGCCGAGGCCAGAAATCGCTGGGTCGCCCCCGCATCCCCGCTCAACGCCTTGACCAGCCAATAGACGTTCCAGTCTTTCCCGTCCACCCGCGAGCCGCCGTATTGGAGCAACTTGGCTCCGGCCGCCAAGACGAATTCCCGCGACTGGCGAGCCAGGCCGAGGAGAGCGGCCATGTCCGCGATGGGCAGATCCCCCAACGCGCGGTCGCGCAGATCCCTGGGAAGGGTGCCCGCCGCGTCCGTTGAGGCGAACGCCTCGGCCAGCGGGCCCAGGTCCTTCTTCGCCTTCGCCAGGTTGGCGGGACTGTAGCCGCGCGCGTCGTTCTGGTTTCTCGCGCTCACCGCGGCGAAGATGCCCGCGAAAGTGCCTGCGCCCAGTGTGGTCAGCAACCCCGCCGAGTAGGCGGCGTCGACGGTCCTGCCCTTCCCCAAGCGCCTCCTGGACCTTCTTCCAGTTCTGGACGCTGGGGTCCTTCTGGTACGCCTGCCATGCCGTCAGGGTTCGTTTTCCGGCGAGGGTCCCGGCGGTCCGGGCCTCCACCGCGTCGCCGAACGCGAACTCCGCCGCCCTGAGGCCTCCTTGTGAAGTGGCGCCCTCGACGCGCTCGATCGTCTGGGTCCGCCAGGTCAGATCTCGCCGCGTCTCGTCAAGGAAGCGCCCGACACCATCGAGCACCTCGGCGCCCGGCCCGGCGGGCCAGTCGGTGCCGGCCTCGGCGATGGAGGCCGACAGCGAGGGCCTCAGCTTCTGAACGCGCTGCACGGCGTCGTCCATGGAGGTGATGAGCCGCCGCGCCCCTGCCGGATCAATGCCGACAAACTCCGCCATTCGACCCGGCCTCCTCGGGGCACAGACGCCAGAACAACAAAGCCTCAACAGATTATCGCGGATTCTCAACAAATGAAGATGTTGATAAGAAAAGACTGGCGGCCACCGGGGAAATATGCATCCAGCGAGACCCCTGGCTGCGGACCCAAAGTACTTTTCACCGCGTTTCGGATACGCGCTTCCTGTTGCGGCAGCGGGCCATTACTTTTCGTAGTGATCTGATGACGAAGCACGCGCCGGCCCCTCAGTGGCCCCGGCGCGAGAAAGGAGCCCGCGATGCCCGCCCCGTGGGAACCGGACGGTGAGGCCAGCCCGCTCGCCTTCTTCGCCTCCGAGCTTCGCCGCCTGCGCGATCAGGCCGGATTGTCACAGGACCAGCTGGCCCAGCAGATCGCCTATTCGACCGGCCTGGTCAGCATGGTCGAGAGGGCCAAGCGCAACCCGTCACTCGATTTCACCGAGCGGTGCGACCGGGCGCTCAACGCCGACGGCGCACTCAACCGGATCTGGCCGATGCTGACCTACGGCGTTCTCCCGTCACGCTTCCGGCCCTGGGTGGACATCGAACGGCAGGCTCACACCCTGCGGGGCTGGCATCCGTTATTGGTCCCCGGCCTTCTCCAGACCCCCGACTACGCCCGTACGATCCTGGAGGCCTACCCCGGAGCGACCGACGAGCGGGTGCAGGAGCTCCTGACCGCCCGCCTGGAGCGCCAGAAACTACTGGCGCGCGACAACCCTCCGCCGCTGTGGACCGTGCTCGACGAGGGAATCCTGCACCGGGGTGTCGGGGGTCCGGACATCATGCGCGACCAGCTCGCCGCGCTTCTGGCCGCGTCCGAGCACAGGAACATCTCCATCCAGGTCGTCCCCAGAGGCGCCTACGTGACCGGCGGTGCGATCGCGGGTCTGGAAGGGGGATTCTTCATTGCGAGCGTCGAGGGCAGCCTGGATAGTGTATTCGTGGAGTCCGCCGCCGTAGGGCACGTCACGGACCATCCACGCGACGTGGCGGCGATCTGCAGGCGGTACGAAGCGGTCCGCTCGGCGGCCCTGCCCGCGCGGGCGAGCGCCGACCTCATAGCGAAGGTGATGACGGAATGGCAGCAGACCTGACCGGCGCGACCTGGCGCAAATCTTCCCTGAGCGGCTCCAGCGGCGGCGAGTGCGTCGAGGTGGCGGTCGTCGACGCTCCTCGCACCGGATACAAGGCGGACCTCGGCACGCTGCACGTGCTGCGCGACTCCAAGAACCCCGGCGGGCCGAAGCTCTTCTTCACCCGGGCCGAATGGGACGTCTTCATCGCGGGCGTGAAGCTCGGCGAGTTCGACCACCTCGGCGACTGACACCCGCTTTCGGTCGCGAAGCGCTCAAGACACCGAAACCCCGGCGGTTAACCGCCGGGGTTTTTCGTCACGACATCCACGACGCCACCCGTACGAGAGGTCCCCCGGACAGCCGTACGGGGAAGCCTCAGGGGCCGAGGCCCGCCAGGAGGTGGTCGACGATCCGTTCGGCCAGGTCGGAGGACGCGGCGTAGTCGTCGACGCCCTCGGTGCGGATGTACCACACGACGGTGCCGACCAGGTTCGCCATCGCGAGGGGGACGTCGAGGCCGGCCCGCAGTTCGCCGGTGGCGACGCCGCGCCGCAGCAGGGCGGTGATCGCCGCCCTGCGCGGCTCGATGGTCGCCTGGCGGATGCGCTCCACCAGACGGGGGTGCCGCTCGGCCTCGTTCATCGCGATGTTCATCACGCAGCGGTTGCGCGCGTCGCACGCGTCGCGCAGGAACACCCGCGCGTAGACGACGAGATCCTCGCGGACCGAGACGCCCGCGACCGGGGGCAGCGGCGTCTTGAGCGTGGACAGCGCGTCGACGAGCAGATCCTCCTTGTTCGACCAGCGCCGGTAGATCGTGGTCTTGCCGACCCCCGCGCGAGCCGCGATCGCCTCGATCGACAGCTCGGAGAGACCCACGCTCTCCGCGACCAGGTCGAGGGTCGCGTCGATGATGGCCTTCTCCGCCCTGGCACTGCGGGGACGGCCCGCGGGACGGGGCATCTGGGCCCCTGCCGCCTGAATCTCGTCGGTGGTCGTCATAGCGCTCCTACACTACCGCCGGTTCCTTACCTGGGCTGATCTCCTCGGGGACGGCAGCGGCCCCGGAGGACTTGCCGGGCAGCCACCTGAACACCACCAGGGCTCCGAGCAGCGCGATGACCGCGGAGACGAGGGCGGTGATGTGCATGCCCTCGACGAAGGCGAGCTTGGCCGGTTCGATCAGCGCCGCGCCCCGGGCGCCGAGGCCCTGGGCCACGCCCAGCGTGCCGGTCAGCGACTCGCCCGCCAGGTGCCTGAGCTGGTCGGGCAGGCCCGTCAAGGCCGGGGCGATCTGGTCGCGGTAGGTGGCCGAGAGCAGCGAGCCGAGAAGCGCGACGCCGAGCGCTCCGGCCACCTGGCGGACCGTGTTGCTCATGGCCGAGCCGACGCCGGCCTTCTCCCTGGGAAGCGCCTCCATGATCGCGGTGGTCGCCGGGGGCATGATGTTGGCCATCGCCGCGCCCTGGACGAAGAACACGATCTCCAGCAGGACGACCGGGGTGTGCTGGTCCATCAGCGCGTAGGAGGCCAGCGCGGCGGCCACGACGACCATGCTGACGGTGGCGCTCAGCTTGCCCCCGAAGCGCACGGCCATCTGCTGGCTCAGCGGCGCGAAGATCAGCTGTGCGGCGGCGAAGGGGATCATCAGGGCGCCGGCCTGCAGCGCGCTGAATCCCAGCACGATCTGCAGGTAGAAGACCAGGAAGAACATCGCGCCCATCATCGCGAAGAACACGATGCCGATCATGCCGACCGCGGTGGCGAAGCGCGGGTCGCGGAAGTAGCTGACGTCGAAGGCCGGGTGGTCGATACGGCGCTCGTACCAGACGAAGGCGGCGAGCACGACGATGCCGAGGATGGTCGGTACGAGCACCTCGGCGCTGGCGATCGTGGCCAGTTCCCCGCCCCGGATGATGCCGTAGGTGACGGCGACGAGGCCGATGATGGAGAGGACCACGCCGACCGGGTCGAGCCTGGAGGGCTTGGGATCACGCGACTCGGGCACGACCAGGCTGATGAGCACCATGCTGACCAGCACGATCGGCAGGTTGACCAGGAAGACCGAGCCCCACCAGAAGTGCTCGATGAGCAGGCCGCCGGTGATCGGGCCGATCGCCACGGCCAGGCCCACCCCGCCGGCCCAGACGCCGATCGCCTTGCCGCGCTCCTGCGGGGGAAAGACGTTGGAGATGATCGCCAGCGTGGCCGGCATGATCGCGGCACCGCCGATGCCCATGAACGCGCGGGCGACGATCAGCTGCATGGGGTCCTGGGCGTAGGCGCTGGCCAGCGAGGCCAGGCCGAAGAGCACCATGCCGACCATGAGCATGCGCTTGCGCCCGGTGCGATCGCCGATCACCCCGAAGGTGAACAGCAGGCCCGCGAACACGAGCGTGTAGGAGTTGATCGCCCATTCCAGCTGGCTCTGGGTGGCACCCAGGCCCTCCACGGGGTCGGCGATCGTCTTGAGTGCGACGTTGAGGATGGTGTTGTCGAGCACGACCGCCAGGAGGCTGAAGACCAGCACTCCCAGGATCTGCCACCGCCGCGGGTGACCGAGCTGTTGTTCCACGAAGGCCCCGTATTCGATACGCTTAAGTTTCGAAACACCACCGTAGCGTTGATCATTACGATACGCAACCGTATCGTTTCATATTTGTCGTGAAATATCCCGATCTCAGGGTGCGCCCCCCGAGGTGACGCACCGGGACGGGCGGCGGCCGGGATCGGCGACAGCCCCGACCGGGTACGGCTGGAGCGGTGCCGCCCCCGCGCCGGCGACAGCCCGGAATCGGGTACGGCCGAGGTCAGGCGGCCACCGGGACAGGTTCGTCGGCCACGGCCGCGGTGCGCCGCCAGAACGGCAGGGCGACCAGCACCATCAGCACACCGACCAGCCCGGCGGCGGCGAAGGCCCAGCCGGGACCGGGACCGTCGATGATCACGCCCGCGATGGGCGCCGCGGAGCCGGCGCCGATCAGCAACGCCGTGCCGTGCAGGCCCATCGCCTCGCCACGGGCCCCGGCGGGCACCCAGCGGGTCACGGTCTCGATCGTGGAGGACAGCGCGGGGGCGCACAGCACCCCGGCCGGCAGCAGGGCCAGGACCAGCCAGTGCCAGTCACCGCCGACCAGCCCGACCGGGATGGTGAGCACACCCATGGCGCCGATCAGGATCAGCGGCGACACCCCTCGGGGCAGCATGCCGTACACGAAGCCGCCCATCAGCGAGTAGGCGCACCACAGGCCGATCGCCAGCCCGATCCAGGCGGTGTCGCCGCCCTGCTTCATCGTCGCCACCAGGGACAGCTCGGTGGCGGCCAGCACGAAGGTCGCCGCGACGACCGTACCGAGGAGCCCGAGCATGCCCGGGGTGAGCCACTGGCGCCGCGAGACCTTCCCCGCCACCTCCTGGAGTTCCTCCTCCGAGCGGACGGGCGGGTTCAGCGCGATCAGCGCCACCCCCGAGGCGACCAGACCGGCCGCGACGAGGCCCATGGTGGGCACGCTGCCGAGGATGGTCACCCCCGCGACCGCCAGGGCGGGACCGGCCATGTAGGAGAGTTCCACGATCATGGAGTCGAGGGAGAAGCCCATCCTGCGCCGGTCGACCGGGACCAGCGCCGTGAGGCACTGCCTGATCACGCTGAACACCGGAAGGCTGAGCAGGCCCGCGGGCACCGAGGCCGCGAGCAGCAGGGGGAACGGCATCGCCCACGCGGTGGACCAGAAGGCGAGCTGGGCGAGCGTGGTCACCACCAGCACCGGACGCAGGCCGTGGCTGTCGACGAACCTTCCGGCCAGCGGCGAGCCGACCGCCATCCCCACCGTGCTCGCCATGGTCACCAGACCGGCCGCGGCGAAGCCGAGCCCGAGCCCGCTGGAGTCGACGACGTGCATCGTCAGCGTGATGGCGACCGCGGTCGAGGGGATGCGGGCGACCAGTCCCACCAGCAGCAACGACCGCACGCCCGGGATCGCCAGCAGGCGGCGGTAAGGTTCGAAAGCCATTGTGATTACTTACCTCCGCGAGCATTGTGCCGTACGCCCCTGACACTTCCGCCACTGGATTACCGCGCCGAGGCGCCGCGCACCGCCCGCCGGACACCCCCGACGCACCGCGCACCGCCCGCCACCGCCCTGAACGCGCGCCCGCCGCGCCCGCCCGCGCGGCACCGGCGTGTTCGCCACGGAGTATCGTCCGGACGCGCGCGTCCTCACCCTCCGTTACGGCACCAAAAGGATGAACGTGTCACATACCACCCACACCTGCCCATTGGATTACCACGTCGATCGGGTCTGTTGAACCTGTCGTACGCGTGCAATCATCGAAAACGTCCGGGGACGCCACAGGGGCGCCTCGAGACTTCACTGGAGGTCCCATGTCCTCTTCCGTCACCAACCGGCCGACCTCTCTGTACGGCGGCCAGGCTGGACGAAGGATCACCGTACGCGACGTCGCCGCCGCCAAGGAGCGCGGCGAGCGGTGGCCGATGGTCACCGCGTACGACGCGATGACCGCCAGGGTCTTCGACGAGGCCGGCATCCCCGTGCTGCTCGTCGGCGATTCGGCCGCCATGGTCGTGTACGGGTACGACTCGACACTGCCCGTGTCGGTGGACGATCTCATGCCCCTGACGGCGGCCGTGGTCCGCGGTTCCTCCCGCGCGATGGTCGTGGCCGACCTGCCGTTCGGTTCCTACCAGTCATCTCCCCAGCAGGCCCTGGAGACGGCCGCCCGATTCATGAAGGAGGCCGGGGCCCACGCGGTCAAGCTCGAGGGCGGGCGGCGGGTGCTTCCCCAGGTCGAGGCCCTGGTCTCGGCAGGCATCCCGGTGATGGCCCACCTGGGCCTGACCCCCCAGTCGGTCAACGCGCTCGGCGGCTACCGCGTGCAGGGCCGCGGCCAGTCGGGCGACGAGCTGATGGCCGACGCCAAGGACCTGGAGTACGCCGGGGCGTTCTCGGTGGTCCTGGAGTGCGTTCCCACCGATCTGGCCGAGCGGGTCACCGCGTCCCTGTCGATCCCCACGATCGGCATCGGTGCCGGGCCCGGCACCGACGCGCAGGTCCTCGTCTGGCAGGACCTGATGGGCCTGACCGCAAGCCCCGCCAAGTTCGTCAAGAAGTACTTCGACCTGGCCCACGAGATGGACAGGGCCGTGCGCAGCTTCGCCGACGAGGTGTCGACCGGCGCCTTCCCCGCCGCCGAGCACAGCTACCGCTGACCGGCCGGGACCGCGCCGCCCCCGGGCGCCGCGGAACCGGTGACCACCGCTGAGCCGCCCCGGCGCCCCAGGAGAACCTGGCGGCACCGGGGCGTCCCTCTCGTACGGAACGTACGAGAGGTCAGACGAGCGTGGCGGGGTCGGTGTTGGCGCCGCACACGACGACGGCCACCCGCTCGCCGGGGGCCGGGGTGTAGGCGCCGGACAGCAGGGCCGCGTACGCCGCGGCGCCCGCGTGCTCGGCGGCGATCCTGTGTCCCCGCCACAGCTCGCGCCGCGCCTCGACGATGGCCTCGTCGGAGACCAGGAGGCTTCGCACCCCCGCCGCGCTCGTGATCTCGCAGGCGATCTCGCCCGCCCGGCTGGCGCCCAGGGCGTCGGCCCCCACCCCCGAGACCTCGACGCCGACCGGCCCGCCGGCCTCCAGGGCCCGGTGCAGGGTCGGGATGAGCTCGGGCTCGACGGCGACCACGCGGGCCCGGCCGCCGAGGGCGACGGTGATCCCGGCGACGAGCCCGCCGCCGCCGACCGCGACGACGACCGTGTCGACACCCCCGGTCTGTTCCAGGATCTCCAGGCCGACCGTGCCCTGCCCCGCGACCACCTCCGCCTGGTCGTAGGCGTGGATGTCCAGGGCTCCGGTCTCGGACGCGCGCTTGACCGAGGCCTCGTACGCGTCGGCGTAGACGGCGCCGATCTGGGTCACCCGCGCGCCCAGCGCGCGCAGCCCGGCGACCTTCACCGGGCTGGACACCGTCGGTACGAAGATCTCCGCCTGGACGCCGAGGCTGCGCGCCACGTACGCCACCGCCAGGCCGTGGTTGCCCCCGCTCGCCGCGATCAGCCCGGCCTCGGGGATCCTCTCCGAGGCCAGGGCGCGGTTGAAGCCTCCGCGCGCCTTGAACGACCCCGAGTGCTGCAGTCCCTCCAGCTTCAGGAACAACCCCGGCGACACCTCGACCACCGGTGTACGCAGGACATGCCCGGCGATGCGCCCGGCGGCCCGCTCCACGTCCTCGATCGACACGCTCACGCGCGCTCCCTCCCTGCAAAGCGATCCGGAGGCGGCCGCCCGGTCCTGCGGGCGGCCCCGCGCCGCAGTGTAGGAGACGGCGCGGGCCGTGCTCCCGGCGGCCTCAGGAGGCGTCAGGAGGCGTCAGGAGAGCGCCTGCTCGAAGTCGGCCCACAGGTCCTCGACGTGCTCGATGCCGACCGCCACCCGCACGGTGCCCTCGCCGATCCCGTGCCGGGCGAGCTCCTCGGCCGTCAGGGAGCGGTGGGAGGTGGTCGCGGGGTGCAGGATGAGGGTCTCGACGCCGCCGAGGGACGGGGCCAGCAGGGCCAGCTTCACCGAGCTCATGAACCGCTCCCCCGCCTCCCGCCCGCCCGCCAGGTCGAAGGAGAAGACCCCCCCGAAGTCGGGCAGGAGCTTGGCCGCCAGCTCGTACGAGGGGTGCGAGGGCAGTCCCGGCCAGTGCACGACGGAGACGGCGGGGTGGGCGTTCAGGCGGGTGGCCAGCTCGCGGGTGTTGGAGCAGTGGCGCTCCATCCGCAGCGGCAGCGTCTGGATGCCGCGCAGGGTGAGCCAGGCGGCGAACGGGTCCGCGGTGGCGCCCAGCTTGGTGGAGAAGGACCACACCTTGCGGTACAGCTCGTCGGAGGCGAAGACGGCGATTCCGCCGAGCACGTCGGTGTGCCCGCTCAGGTATTTGGTCGTGGAGTGCACCACGATGTCGGCGCCGTGCTCGATCGGCCTGCACAGGATCGGGGAGGCGAAGGTGTTGTCGACAACCGAGACCAGTCCGGCCTCACGGGCCGCGGCGCACATGCCCGGCAGGTCGGCGACCTGGGTCACCGGGTTGGCGATGGTCTCCAGGTAGACCAGCCTGGTCTCCGGCCGCACGGCCTCGCGCAGCGCCGCCGGGTCGTCCTCGGGGACGTAGGAGACCGAGATCCGGAACCGCGCCACCAGGTCGTTGATCATCGCGGCGGTGCCGCCGTAGAGCGGCTTCTGCGCGATCAGGTGGTCGCCGGGCTCGAGCAGCCCGAGCAGTACGGAGTTGACGGCTCCCATCCCGGAGCCGGTGGCCACGGCGCCGACGCCGCCCTCCAGCCCGGCGACGGCCTCCTCCAGGGAGCGGACCGTCGGGTTCGACAGCCGCCCGTAGACGAAGGCTCCGTCCGGACGGCCCATCCCGTCGGCGAAAACGGCCGGGTCGTCGAAGACGAACCCGGAGGTCTGGTAGAGCGGCACCGTGATGGGACGGCTGCCGTTCAGGGGCGGCTGGGGCAGGTGGACGGTGCGGGTCTCCGGACGAAAATCAGTCATGCGTCAAGAATGTCCGGTTAACTAGCTATTTGTCAGATCCAATCAGGCAAGATTGGCCCGCCTCGGGGATCGGATCCGGCCGATCGGTCACCGGCCGAGCCTGAATCCCTCACCGCCCCCGCACCCACGCGACCGGCCACCAAAGCGTTCCCGGGGCCACTCCACGGGGCACCGAACCGCGCGGCCGGCCGGTGAGGCGACGACCACGGACGGAGGCCCGCTCGTCGCGGGCCGGAACGCCGCCCCGCTAGACGTCGGTGACGCGCAGGCCCGCGTGGGCCTTGTAGCGGCGGTTGATCGAGATGAGGTTGGCGGTCAGCGCCTCGATCTGGTGGGCGTTGCGCAGGCGGCCGGCGTACACGCCGCGCGCGCCGGGAATCCGGCCCGCCAGCGCCTGGACGGTGTCGGTGGCCTCGCGGTCGTCACCCGCCACGAGCACGTCCAGGGCGATCTCCTCGACCTCGGGATCCAGCAGCAGGACGGCCGAGACGTGGTGGAAGGCGGCGACCACGCGGCTGTCGGGCAGGACGGCGGCCGCCTGCTGGGCGGCGCTGCCCTCCTCGACCGCGAGCGCGTAGGCGCCCTGCTTGTCGAACCCGAGCGGGTTGACGCAGTCGACGACGATCTTCCCTGCCAGCTCGGAGCGGAGGGACTCCAGCGTTGAGCGGTGCCCGTCCCAGGGAATGGCCACGATCACCACGTCGGCCTCGGCCGCCACGGCCGGGTTGTCCGCGCCGCGCACCGATCCGCCGATGCTCTCCGCCGCCGCCTGAGCCCGTTCCGCGCTCCGCGAGCCGATCAGCACGGTGTGCCCGGCGAGGGCGAACCGCCGGGCCAGGCCCTTGCCCTGGTCGCCGGTCCCGCCCAGGATCCCGATCGAGATCTTGCTCACGTCCGGAATGTCACTGCTCACTCGCCGCTCCTCATCGTCCCCGGTCGCTCAGGGCCGGACTCCATCGACCATATCGCCTGTCCAGATCATCTCAGGGTCGCGTTTCCGGGATCGGCGCGGGGTGTCTGGGGCACGATGGTGCGATGGACGCTGGGTCGGTGACGCTGCTGCGTGAAATCCTGGCCTCGACCGGCTGGGTCGAGCGGACCCGCGAGCTGGGCCTCGCCCTCCGCGCGACGCGCTCCCCCGGCGGGCTGCTGGTGGTCGGTACGCCTCAGGAGGAACCCTGGCACCTGACCGCGCACCTGAGCGACGAGGCCAGGTTCTCCGGGATGCCCCAGCTCACCCCGACGCTGGTCCGCTGGGCGCCCGCCCCGGGAGCGCCCGAGCACCTGCGGGTCGGGCTGGAGCGGATCGAGCGGGCCGGGCGGGGCGAGACGCTGTTCGTGGTGGCCGAGGAACGCGCCCCCGAGGCCCTGCTGGAACGGGTGAGCGACGCCCGCAGGACCGGTACGACGATCCTGGCCCTGGACGGCGGCGACCCGGATCTGACGGGTCTGGCCCACGACGCGCTGACGGTCCCCGAGCGGGCGCCGTTCTCCTTCGACGGAGCCCAGCACCTGGTGAGCATGGCCGCGGGCGAGGTCGCCCGTCGTCCCGGCCCGCGCGACCGCCTGGCCAGGCTGCTGGAGCGGATCAGCGGCCCGCGGGTCACCGACTAGGCCCTCGGAGCGCCGGCCGGCCCTCGCCGACCGGCCCTCGCCGGCCGAGACACGGCTAGGAGGCGTTCCAGCGCGCTCCGAGCCGTCCCGACAGCTCCTCTGCCGCGTCCCTGAGCGCCGCGATGACCACGGCCTGCACCGGGTCGGGCTCACCCGAGCGGGTACGGCCGAGGCGGGTCACCGCGTCCAGCTTCCTGGCGCCCACGTTGGGGATGCCCGTGACGACGACCTCGCCGTCCGGGACGTCGAGCAGGGCCAGCGACGGCACGATCGCCACCCCGTGCCCCGCCGCGACCAGGGCGAGCGTGGGCGGGAACTCCTGGATCATGTGCACCCGGCGCGGGGTGAATCCGTGCAGGGCGGCGAGCCGCTCCAGGGCGTGGCCGCAGGCCTGGTCGGGCGGCCCGGCGATCCACGGCACCCCCGCCAGGTCCGCGACCTGGCGCGGGACCTCCGCCCAGCCCGGCGGGGCCACGATCCGGTACTCGTCCACGTAGAGGGGGTGGGAGACGATGGACTGCCGCGCCGCGACGGTCTCGCCGGCCTTGTCGGCGTCCTCCTCGGTGAGGGCGAGGTCGACCCCGCCGAGGCGGAGCTCCTGCAGCGCGGGCGGCCCGTACAGTTCCCGGATGTGCGGCGTGATCCGGGGGTGGCGCTCGGCCAGCCTGCCCAGCGCGGGCACCAGCAGGTGCCGGATGACCGTGGGGAACGCGGCGATCGCCACCGGCCCGGCCAGCCGCTCGGTGAAGCGGATCAGCTCCCGCCTGGCCTCGCCCAGCTCCTCCTCGACGCGCTCGGCGTATCCGGCGAGGACCCTGCCCGCGGGAGTGAGGGCGACCCGGCGCTGCGACCTGTCGATGAGGGAGAGCCCGACCTCCCGCTCCAGGAGCGCGAGCTGCTGCGAGACCGCCGAGGCCGTCAGGTGGAGCGCCTCCGCCGCGCGCATGACGCCGCCACGACGGGCGACCTCGTGGAGCACCCGCAGCCTCCGGGGGTCGATATCCATGCAGCTCAGCTTACGTGGATATTAAGAAAACTTTATTTGCCCTTTAACGAGCGGGGTGGAAATCATGGGGTCATGAGCTTCTCACGGAAGAAGGTGAGCACCCCGTGACCCGGCTGGTCGAGCTGAGCCACCGCATCACCGAGGGGATGATCACCTACCCCGGCGTCCCCGGCCCCCGCCTGGGCGTGCACCTGAGCCGGGAGGCCTCGCGGGAGGTCTACGCCCCGGGCACGGAGTTCCACATCGGCAGCGTCGAGCTGGTCGCCAACACCGGCACCTACCTCGACACCCCCTACCACCGCTACCCGCAGGGGCCCGACCTGTCGGGGATGCCGCTGGAGTCGCTCGCCGACCTGCCCGGCCTGGTCGTACGGGCCGAGGGGGCGCCCTCCGTGGGGCTCGACCGGTTCGCGGGGCTGGACGTGCGCGGCAGGGCCGTACTCCTGCACACCGGCTGGGACCGGCACTTCGGCACCGAGACGTACTTCCACGGCCACCCCTACCTCGAACCGGAGGCGGCCCGCTGGCTCGCGGAGCGGGGACCCGCGCTCGTCGGCATCGACAGCCTCAACATCGACGACACCCCGCCCCGCGGTGAACGTCCCGCGCACACGCTGCTGCTCGGAGCGGGCATCCCGATCGTGGAGCACATGACGGGGCTGGCCGCGCTGCCCGGTAGCGGGTTCCGCCTCCACGCCGCACCACCGCTGCTGGCCGGCCTGGGGACCTTCCCCGTCCGCGCGTACGCCGTCGTGGACGGCTAGCGGCCGGCCGGCGACCAGCCGACGACAGGCCGACGACCTCAGTCGTCCCCGTCCCAGGCGCGGTCGTTCTTCTTCCACTCCTCGTTCCTGTCGGCCGCGGTCTTCAGCGCGGCGGCCGCCGCGTCACGGGTCGGGTACGGTCCCATCCGGTCCTTGTTCGGGCACCCGTCGTCGGGCTCGACGGCCATGTGCGTCAGGCAGAACCACCATTGATCACTCATGCGGCAATACTGCCCAGTGGGAAGCACAACTAGACTGGGGGACCATGACGACACTGCTCCAGCCCGGGCGGATCTCTCCCATCCGCAAGGTGCCCTCTCACATCCAGCGGCCGGAGTACGTCGGGAAGAAATCCCCGAAGACCGGGGAGTCCGACGTCAAGACCCCCGAGATCATCGAACGGATGCGGGTCGCGGGCAGGCTGGCGGCCCAGGCGCTCGAAGAGGTCGGCAGGCACGTGGCACCCGGCGTCACCACCGACGAGCTCGACCGGATCGGCCACGAGTTCCTCTGCGACCGCGGCGCGTATCCCAGCACGCTCGGCTACCGCGGGTATCCCAAGTCGCTGTGCACCTCGATCAACGAGGTGATCTGTCACGGCATCCCGGACGACACCGTGCTGCGCGACGGCGACATCGTCAACATCGACATCACCGCCTTCATCGGCGGCGTGCACGGCGACACCGACGCCACCTTCCTGGTCGGCGACGTGGACGAGGAGTCACGCCTGCTGGTCGAGCGCACCCGCGAGGCCACCAACCGGGCCATCAAGGCCATCGCCCCCGGCCGCCAGCTCAACGTGGCCGGCCGCGTGATCGAGGCCTACGCCAAGCGGTTCGGCTACGGGGTGGTCCGCGACTTCACCGGCCACGGCATCGGCACCACGTTCCACTCGGGCCTGATCGTGCCCCACTACGACGACCCGTCACTGGCGGTCACGCTGGAGCCGGGCATGACGTTCACGATCGAGCCCATGCTGACGCTCGGCACCATCGACTACGACATCTGGCCCGACGGCTGGACCGCCGTCACCAAGGACCGCATGCGGACCGCCCAGTTCGAGCACACCATCCTGGTGACCGAGACCGGCCACGAGATCCTGACACTCCCCTGAGCCGCCGGTCCGCTCCGCGGCCACACACCTCCGAACTGGGAGAACATCGAGATCTCCCAGCCTTGCGAGCCCCCTCCCGCAGGTGGGCGCCCGATCCGGGCTAGTCCTGGCAGGGCACCACGCAGGTGACGGTGGTTCCCTCGCCGGGAACGCCGTTGACACTGCACGAACCGCCGAGCTGTTCGAAATGGGCGCGCATGGCGGCGACACCCCGGCCCTTCGCCTCCCCGAAGAAGCCGATGCCGTTGTCACTCACCGTCATGCGCAGGCCGCCACGCCCGAAGGTGACGGCGACGGAGACGACACGGGCACCGCTGTGCCGCTCGACGTTGGACAACGCCTCCCCGAGCGCGGCCAGCACGGCTCTGGCGACCCCGGGCGGAACGTCCTGGGCGGGCAGTGCCCAGATCTCGACGGCGACCCCGGTGCGCTCGGCCCATTCGGTGAGATGCTCTTCGAGCGCCTGGGCCAGGCTCCGGCTGCGGCCCTCACGTACGCGCACTTCCTCGGACACAGCTCAACCTTCCTGATGCACATTGCAGCCACCGGCCCCCCGACCGGATGTGTGACTGGGCGTGGCGCGCGGTGAAAAAAAGCGCTGCACCCGCTGCGGTGAGCACGAGCCCCCTGGAATACAGGCTACCGGGAGGTGTCCAGGAGAGAGCTCGAAGATAGAAGGGCGTAGCCGTCCGGCTACTCCGCGCCGTCGCGCCTGTTGAGTTTGGCCAGGTAATCATTGTAGGCGTCGAGCTGGGCATCACCACTGCCGCCATGGCGGGCCGCGGCGGCGTCGGCGCGACGGTCGGCGCGGCGGGCCCCGCGGTCGTCGTGGCGCCACCACTGGAAGGCCAGCGCGAGGAGCACGATGAGGGTCGGGATCTCACCGAACCCCCAGGCGATGGCGCCGCCGGTCTGCTGGTCCTCGATCGCGGACGCGCCCCAGGTGCGGCCGAGCTGGTCGTACCAGTCGGAGGCCAGCACGGTGGTCATGCTCATCAGCGCGATGCCGAAGAACGCGTGGAACGGCATGGTCACGAACAGCAGGATGAGCCGGGCCACGTGCGGCAGCCGGTATGGGGCGGGATCGACCCCGATGATCACCCAGAAGAACAGGCACCCGCTGAGCAGGAAGTGCACCGTCATCACGATGTGGCCGAGGTGCTCCTCCATCGCGGCGGCGAACAGCGGCGTGAAGTACAGCGCGTAGGTGGAGACGATGAAGATCGCGGTGGCGATCGCCGGATGGGCGATGACGCGGACGAACCTGCTGTGCAGGATCGTCGTCAGCCACTCCCTGGGCCCCCGGTCGCCCCTGCGGGCGGCGGGGCGCAGGGCGCGCAGCGCCAGGGTGACGGGCGCGCCGAGCACGAGGAAGATCGGCACCATCATCGACAGCGTCATGTGCTCGGCCATGTGCGCGCTGAACAGCACCTTGGCGTAGCGGGCGACACCGCTCTGGGTGGCGATCAGCAGGATCAGCACGCCGGTGAACCAGGCGGCCGTGCGGCCCTTGGACCAGGAGTCGCCGCGCCGGGCGAGTCGTACGACACCGGCGAGGTAGAGACCGGCCAGCAGGGCGACGAGCGTGCCGGAGAACAGGTCGAACCACCACAGCGTGGCCAGGTTGGCCAGCGAGATCTCCGGCGGCATGGTGTAGCCGAGCACGTCGAAGGCCCTGTCGACGGGCAGGACCGCCGGGGGCGGCGCGGTGCGGGACAGCGCGACGGCCAGCCCGACGGCCGCGAACATGACGACGATCTCGCCGGCGGCGAAGCGGAGGAACGTACCGGATCCGCCCGCCGCGAGCAGCGGCAGGGTCCGCCTGCGGTGCCACCAGCCGACGGCGCCGAGCAGCGCGAACGCGACGGTCTTGGCCACCAGCAGCAGGCCGTAGGCGGAGGTGAACAGCTCGGAGACCGCGCTGAGCCTGGCCAGGACGCTGAAGAGGCCGGACAGCCCCACCCCGACGAAGCACCACAGCGCCAGGGCCGAGAAGCGGGCGACGGCGATCTCCAGATGCGGCTGGCGGCGCAGCGCGTGCGCGCAGAGCATGCCGAGGCCGCCCACCCAGAGCGCGAGGACGACCAGGTGGACGGCGACACCGGTGGTCGCCAGGTCGTGGTTGGGCGAGGAGGAGGAGTGGCCGGTCAGCGCGGGCGGGAGCATGGTCGCCAGGGCGAGGACCAGCAGGCCGCCGGCCGTGCCGGCGGTGATCGCCCCACGGGCGAAGAGCGCGATCGCGACCGAGAACAGCACGACCAGGGTCAGCGAGATGCCCTGGGAGACCTGGCTGGCGAAGCTGGTGAGCTCGTCGCCGCCGAGCACGTCGGCCACCGGCATCCCGAACGCCTCCGAGAGGCTGAACACCATCGTGGCGGCGGCGGCCCCGGCCCAGACGAGGGCGATCCAGGAGGCGGCCTTGACGTAGCCGAGAGCGGATTTGCCCAGCAGGCCCTTGTCGTTGGGGAGCAGGATCGCGGCGGCCAGGAGCGCGCCGACGGTGAGCACGCCCGCCGCGTCCATCGTCAGCTTCGCCAGCGGCAGTCCCCAGCGGGTGAACGCGCCCTGGTCGGGCAGGCCGGGAATGATGCGCGGGCTCGCGACGCCTCCGGCGATCATGGCGATCACCAGGGCGGCGACGGCCGCCCCCGCGCCCACCAGGGCGAGCCTCACGACCCGGTCGTTCCGCGGCGCCTCGACCTGTGCCGCCTGCGCGGCCCGCGCGGTCTTGCTCATGGCTGCTTCCTGCCTCGCATGCTGAAGAACAGGCCGATGCCGATGCCGGTCAGGCCGCCGACGACGATCCACATCCAGCCGGGCACGCCCCCCGAGGAGCCGGCGTCCTCGGACTCTCCCGCCGCGGCCGGGCCGAGCGTGGCGGCCGGTGTGCTCGCGGCGGGGCCGCCCCCGGTGGCCGTGCTCTCGGCGGGGTCCGGGGACGACAGGGTCTCCGAGGACGGCGAGGACGGCGACGGGGAGGGGCCCGCGGAGCCGAGCAGGGTGAAGGGGATCTCCCCCTCGATCGGATGACCGTCGGAGGAGGTGACGCGGTAGGCGATGACGTACTCGCCGGGAGGGAGATCTCCCTTGACCTTCTGGGTCACCACGGAGCCGTCTGCGACGGCCTTGCCGTCCTGGTGGTTCTCGTCCCCGGAGCGGACGATGACGTTCGGGAAGCGCACCGTGGCGCTGAACGTCAGCTTCACCTCCTCCAGGTTCTCGACCTTCGCGCCCTTGGCCGGGTCGCTGCTCTTGAGCCGGTCATGGGCGAGGGCGGGCGAGGCGAAAGCCGTGCCGAGAACGAGGGCGACGAGAAGCGCGAGGGCGACCGCGACAGGGGAAGTCTTCATGGCAACCACAAGGCTACCGACGCGACCACGCGGTCTCGACCCCCCTGTCCGGTCTACGGCCTCGGGCGGGTCGCCCTCGCCGCCCCGATCTACAGCCCGACGCAGGCCATCGCCCGCTTGTAGGCGTCGACGCTCCGGTCCGGCTTGTCGATCCGCTCCAGGACCCGGGCCGCGGTGAGCCAGGCCTGGGCGGTGAAGTGGGTCTCCGGCGCCTGCTCCAGGCATTCGGCCCCGGCGAACAGCTCCCGCGAGGCCTCCGCCTGCAGGCCCAGCGCCGCGAGGGTCTCGCCGTGCAGCAGGCGGGCCTCCGCCTGCAGGGCCTTGGGCATGCCGTCGAGCAGGTCGCAGATGAAGCGCATGCGCTCCTCGGCCCGCTCGGGCTCGGCGAGCAGCAGATCCACCCGGACGAGGTTCATCGCGCAGCGCATCTTGTCGATCGAGCTGGCGGAACTCTCCGCCAGTTCCTTCTCCACCTTCAGCAGCACGTCGCGCCAGGTCTTGGCCTCCATGGGCCGGGCGATCAGCATGACCTGGGCGTAGTCGTTGCGCAGCCGGGCCAGCCGCCACGGGTCGCCGTACTCGGACTGGATGGCCAGGGCGCGCTCGGCGTGCGTGACCGCCTCGTCGGCGTGACCGGTCTCGATGGCGACGATCGCGGCTTCCCAGTGTGCCAGGGTGAGCGCCAGCGGGCTGGCCAGGAGCTCGGCGGCGGCGATCAGCTCGGCGGCGAACTGGCGGGCCCTGAGCAGGTCGCCGCGGTCGATGTAGGCGGCGAGGAGCTGGATGCCCAGCCTCATGAGGCCGTCGGTCCAGGCGGGACGGACCGCGCCGATGAGGATCTGCTCGGGGACCTGCATCGCCCGGGCCAGGTCTCCCTTCTCGCGGTAGCAGCGCGAGAGCACGACGGCGACCGCGACGTGACGCTCGGGGTTCGTGGTCGCCGTGTCGTTCTCGCGGAGCCCGTTGAGCAGGACGATCGCCTGGTCCAGATCGCCGCAGGCCTCGGTCGCGAGGGCCAGGCCGTACTCGACGTCCTGCCGCAGCTGGGGCAGGCCCGCCAGTCCGCTGTCGGCGAGAAGCTCGGCGTAGCGGGTGCGGGCCTCGACGACCTCGCCGTTGTCCAGGGCCATCTTCGCGTAGTTCAGCGCGAGCTCGATCTCCTGCATCTGCTCGGCCGTGACGCCGTTGATCAGATAGGTCAAGGAGCAGTCGAGTTTTTCGGCGAGAAGCTCCAGCACCGCGGGTGTCGGAGTACGCTTGCCACTCTCGATGAGAGAGACGTAACTGTCCGACAGTTCGGGATGAGCGAGCTGCGCCTGGGAAAGACCACGTTGCCGACGGACGGTTTTGATGCGCTGCCCCACCAAGTCTTGACCAGTCACGTTACCCCTTGAAAGATATCATTTGAGCAGCAGAACCTACGACAGGAGTCTCCCCGTGCGCCGACGTCTTGCCTTGTCTGCCCTCGCCATGCTGTTTGCGGCCGCTTTTGCCGTCACCGGCAATGTTACGACCGAGAGTGCTGATTCGTCTGCCCCCACGAAGGACCACGGTCAGTATTCTTTGCAGGCGGGCGTTGCCCAGGCCAGCCTGGGCTGGGGACACGGCGGCTGAGCGAAGGCTCAGCCAGTCCGAAAGACAAGGAACGAAACGACCCACCGCCCGCGTGGAGAGCTTTCAGCCAGCGAGCCGCTCCATACGGCGGAACCGGTGTCCTCGCACCGGAGTGAGCGTGCAGGCGTTCGTCATGCACGCTCCAACGAGAACGGGACCCATTTGAAGATCGGGGCGTCCTCGCCCCGAGATTCGGTGCCACCGATCGCGGCCGAGCCGGGATCCGAACCCTTCCGCGAAGATCGTTGTTTTTCGCGGGGGATCCCGGCCGGCGGAACACCCGCGTATGGTTCGCATTACATACGTACGGCTTCATCGCAGGTCACGGCTCACGGGCCACCCGGCCCGGGTCAAGGGTGCCGATGACGGCCCCTCGGCCCCTCTCGTCAGCGTCATACCGTTTCCATTCACCCCGTCGCCGACCGGTCCGCAGGCCGGTCGGCGCGGCGGTCCCCGTGTCACCGGCCGCCTCCCCGGGCGCCTTCACTTTTCGAACCGGTTATTACCCTGAAAATATATTGAAATAATCCATCATCAAGTCGATGTCCTAAAGCGGTCAGCCGGATTCCCAGAAGGCGGGCGGCCGGTTTGTCATGGGCACGAAGAAGGTATTCGGCCATGCGGATCCGTGAAAAACCGGGAAAGCGGCCTGTCCCCAAGGACGGGAAACATGATCCATACTCCGGGAAACCCCGTGAACACGCTCCGCCCGTGCACCCGCGGCCGCCTCGTCCTCCCTGAGTTCCGGCCTCCCGCGCCCGACGCCGCGAGCGTCTCTAGGTGATCTCTAGGATCACCTGCGACAGTAAAGCGGCGAGAACTCCGGAAAGATCCGGCGGGGACCGGTGACGGGGTCCGTTTCCCCGGGCCCGGCCCGAGAGGGCCTTCTCCTGGCGCCTCCCCCGCCCCACCGGCCCGGACGACAGGATGGAGGGACCATCGATGGGCGGCTCCCCCTCACGCGCGTACGACGGTGACGACCGCTTCCCCGCGCGTGCGGTTCTCCACCTCTTCCCCCGCTTCCCCCGCGTGGAACGGCTCCTTCCCGGTGTGGGACGTCTCGGAGACCCGTCGCGGCGCGGTCCGGCGGCGACGTGCGCCGGGAGGAACACGGACGCGTCCGGTCCGGCACGGTTCGCGAGCGGCACATGACCCACTCCTTACCCGCCTCTCCCTCCGCGGGAGAGCGGTCCCAGGTCCGGTACGACGCCGAGACCCTCTGCTCGTCCGCACGGCGGACGATCGTCATGTTCCTTCCTGAGCCGGCGAGGAACACCGCGTTCCTCCAGATTTTCGATTCCGCCGTCATCCCGCCGGGGGTGCGGACGAGGATCGTGGTCGATTCGCCGTACGAGACGGCCGGTCTCCCCGCGTCCGTGGAGCTGAGGATCGACCCGCTGATCTCCGAGAGATTCCTGGTGATCGACGATCACATCGCCTTGACGGGCCACGCCTCCCGGATGGCCGTGGTGCGCGCCCCCGTGCTGGTCTCGTTGCTGGGAGACCTGTTCGAGCACGTCTGGTCACGTGCCGAGCGGCGGCCCCGGGAGTGGAAGGCGCCGTTCTCGCTGACGGAGCAGGAGAAGACCGTTCTGAGAATGGCCGCGGAGGGCATGACGGACGAGGTGATCGGCCGCCAGCTCGGGCTCACCTCCCGCACCGTACGCCGTCACATGGCCAACGCGATGGAGCGGATCGGGGCGCAGAGCAGGCTCCAGGCGGGGGTCCGGATCGCCAAAGCGGGGATCGTCTAGGTGGTTCGCGGGAAATCCTGCGTCGCGAACCCGTCGGATAGTGTCTTCCTCACGACTTCGCTGCGCCATGCCCGACCGCGTGGAGGTCTGATGGACGAGACGCGCACCACCGCTCCCGTCGGGGAGAACCTCCCGGTGGAAAAGCTCGGCATTGACATTCTTGGGCCCGTGACCGGCCGGAGGGGCTCACAGCGGCTCGAGCTGGGAGAACCCAGGCGACAGGCCGTCCTCTGCGTCCTGGCGATCAATGCCGGTCAGGTCGTCACCAAGGAGAAGCTGATCGACGGGGTGTGGGGGGAGAGCCCGCCGAAGACCGCGGAACAGAGCGTCTACACCTACGTGTCCGGACTGCGCAGGACCCTGGACCCGGACCGGGATCCGCGCAGGCCTTCGAGGGTGCTGGCCTCCGTCTCGGGCGGATACTCGTTGCGGCTCGCACCCGAGCAGGTGGACGCCCTGGTGTTCGAACAGTGTCTCGACCTGGCGCGGAAGGCGCACGCGGACAACGCGTACGAGACCGCCCTGCGGTCTCTGGACAGGGCCGTGGGACTGTGGCGCGGCACCTGCCTGAGCGGCGTTCCCGGCCCGTCCGCCGAGCTCGAGCGGCACAGGCTGGGCGAGCTGCGCCTGACCGCGCTGGAGTTGCACACGGACCTGCTGCTCCTGCTCGGGCGTCCCCAGGAGGCCGCCGCCCGGCTGGTGCTCCTGACCTCCGAACACCCGCTGCGTGAGCGGCTCCGCGAGCTGTACATGATCGCGCTCTACCGCTGCGGCCGGCAGGTGGAGGCGCTGAGGGTCTATCAGGAGACCCGGCGCCTGCTCGCGGAGGAGTTCGGCATCCAGCCGCACGAGAGTCTGCGCAGGTGTCACGAGCTGATCCTGCGCGCCGACCCGCTGCTCGACCTGCCCTCGGCTCCTCCCACCGCCCCGGAGCCGGTCGCCGCCCCCGCCCCGACGCCCGTCCCCTCTCCCCAGGGCTCCGGGAACCGCGAGAGCTCCCGGAACGCCGGCTCCGGAGGCTCCACGAAGCCGCAGGCCGGTGAGCGAGGATCCTCGAGTTCGCGGCGCCGCACAGCCCCGAGGACGAAGACGGCTCACCAGTTGCCACGTGACCCCGTCGACTTCGTCGGACGCGCGGAGGAACTCGTACGGCTGAGAGGACTGCTCTCCCCCTGGGACGGTGGCCCGCCGCACCACGTCGTCGCGATCACCGGAGCACCCGGATCCGGCAAGTCGACCCTGGCCATCCGGACCGCGCACCTGGTACGCGACCGTTTTCCCGACGGGCAGCTGTACGCGAACCTGCGCGGGGCGACACCGGGCATGAAGCGGCTCGAACCGGCCGAGGTGATCAACAGGTTCCTGCGCGACCTCGGCATGCCCCCGCACGCCATCCCCGCGGACGTCGACGAGGCCGCGGCGCTGTGGCGCGGCGAGCTCGACGGCCGCGAGATGCTCATCGTGCTGGACGACGCCGCCGATCTGGCCCAGATCCGCCCGCTGCTGTCCGTGCCGATGGGCAACGCGATCCTGACGACCAGCCGGGAGAGCTTCACCCTGCTCGACGACTGCGCCCGCGTGCCGATCTCCGGGATGCGGCGGACCGAGTCCTCCGCGATGCTCGCGAAGCTGATCGGGGCGGAGCGGGTCGCCGAGGACGCCCGGGCCACGAGGCGCCTGATCGATCTGTGCGGAGGCCTGCCGCTGGCCGTCGGCATCGCGGGAGCCCGGCTGGCGAACCGGCCGCGCTGGAACGTGACCGATCTGGTGGTCCGGCTGGACGACGAGCACGGGCGGTTGCGGGAGCTGGCGGCGGGTGATCTCGCGGTGAGGTCCAGCCTGGCGGTCAGCTACGACATGCTCGCCGGCAGCGACCACCTCCTCGACCGGACGGCCGCCCGCGCGCTGCGCGCGCTCGGCGTGCTGCAGACGGCCGACGTGACGGCGCACATCGTCGGCGCCCTGCTGGACGTCCCGGTGGAGACGGCGGAGCAGGCCATGGAACGGCTGGTCGACGCGCATCTCTCGGAGATGGACGAGCCGGGAAGATACCGGCTGCACGACCTCGTGCGGCTGTTCGCCAAGGAGCGGGCCGCGCAGGAGGAGCCGGAGGCCGACCGCGACGCCGCACTGGACCGGGCGCTGAGCTCGTACGTCGGGACCACCCGCCTGGCCATGAAACTGGGCCGCTACCCCCGCCCGGCCTCGACGGACGTCGATCTCAGCGCCGCCCCCCTCCCCCTCGCCTCCGACGAGGAGGCCCGCGAGTGGCTGGACCGGGAACAGGCCAATCTCCTGTCCGCCGTCTCCCAGGCGATATCCGCCCCCCGGGAGCGGACCGCCCGTCTCGGTGTCGCCCTGGTCCTCGCGCTGTTCTGGCATCTCCACCACGCCGCTCTCCTCCCCTGGCTTCTCGCGATCAGCCCGCAGATTCTCGCGATCGGGCGGCGGCTGGACGATCGCGGCCTCGAGGCGAACGCGCACCACGTGGAGGGCATCCTGAGGAACACGGTCAACCGCCCGGAGGAGGCCGTGCCCCACTTCCAGCGGCAACTGATCCTGTGCCGCCGGCTGTCCGACTCTCACGGGGAGCAGAAGGCGCTGGGCAGTCTCGCCATGAACTACCTCGAGCTCGACCGCTACCAGAAGGCCATCGACTGCGCCAGGAAGCAACGGAAGATCGCGAACGCGATCGGGCACGGGTCGGGCGAGGCCTACGCGCTCACCATGATCGGCGCGGGGTACAACGGCCTGCGCCGGTTCGGACAGGCACGGGCGGCACTGGAGGAAGCCCTGCTCAAGTGCCGGGTGAGCGGCAACGTCTACCAGGAGTCCTCCGTGCACAACAGGTTCGGGGACCTCTACCTCAACCTGGGGGACGCCGAGTCCGCCAGAGCGTCCTTCGAGGCCGCCCTCGACTGTGCGCGCGTCGTGCGGCTGAACGTCGCCGAACCGTACCTGTTCCTCGGCATGGCCCGATCCCTCCGGCTCCTCGGTGAGACGGAACACGCCTCGGCCTACCTGGCGCGCTCCCTCGCGATGGCCAGGGAGGTGGGAAACGAGGAGGTGGAGAAGCAGGCGCTGGTGGAGGAGGCGGCCATCCTGGGCTCCCGGGAAAAGCCGATCACGCTCATGGGCCAGGCGATGCTTCTCTGAGCTTCCCCGAGCTTCTCTGAGCTTCTCTGACCCCGCAGGCGGGCACACGCGCGACGCTTCTCCGGGTACCGCGCAGCCGGGCACACGTGCGCGGCCCGGCACGACCGCCGGACACGAGCGGCCCGGCACGGCGGCCGGCACAACCGCAAGATTCGCCAACGGTCACCCCCCGCGTTCCGTCGTGCCTGCCATGTCCTCCCCCGGACCCGGCTGATGTACTGCTGGAATGAGCGGCATCGAAACACGGCGGCATCGCGGCGTCGGCGAGAGCGTCCTGCGTCCCGACGGGACGCTGAAGGTGACGGGCGAGTTCGCCTACTCGTCCGACCTGTACCTGGCGGACATGATCTGGGGGGTCACCCTCCGCAGCCCGCACCCGTCGGCGTGGATCCGCTCGATCGACATCGGCCCCGCGCTGGCCATGCCCGGCGTGTACGCGGTCCTCACCCACGAGGACGTGCCGGGCGCGAAGTTCTACGGCCTGGACCACCGGGACCAGCCGGTGCTCGCCGTCGACCAGGTCCGCTACCAGGGCGAGCCGGTCGCGTTGGTCGCGGCCGACCATCCCGAGCGCGCCCGGCGGGCGGCCGAGGCCGTCGTCGTGGAGTACGAGGTCCGCGAGGCCGTCACCGATCCGCGCCGGGCCGCCTTCGACGCCTCCTGCCCCTCGGTCCACGAGAGCGGCAACGTGCTGCGCCACCAGCCGATCCGGGTCGGCTCCTCGTTCGAGGCCCCCGTGGTCGTCACCGGCGAGTACGAGGTCGGCATGCAGGACCAGGCCTTCCTCGGCCCCGAGTCCGGGCTGGCCGTACCGGCCGAGGACGGCGGGGTGGACCTGTACATCGCCACCCAGTGGCTGCACGCCGACCGGGAGCAGATCGCGCCGTGCCTGGGGCTGCCCGAGGAGAAGGTACGGCTCTCGCTGGCCGGGGTGGGCGGGGCGTTCGGCGCCCGCGAGGACCTGTCCATGCAGGTCCACGCGTGCATGCTGGCCCTGCGCACCGGCCGTCCCGTGAAGATCGTCTACAACCGTGAGGAGTCCTTCTACGGCCATGTCCACCGCCATCCGGCCCGGATGCGCTACGAGCACGGCGCCACCCGCGACGGCGGGCTGCTGTACGTCAGGGCGGAGATCCTGCTGGACGGCGGCGCCTACTGCTCCACCTCTCCCGCCGTGGTCGGCAACGCGGCCTCCCTGGGGGTGGGCCCGTACGAGGTGGACAACGTGTGGATCGACGCCTACGGCGTCTACACCAACAACCCGCCCTGCGGCGCGATGCGCGGCTTCGGCGCGGTCCAGGCCTGTTACGCGTACGAGTCGCAGATGGACAGGCTGGCCGAGGCGTGCGGGATCTCCCCGGTCGAGGTCAGGGTCCGCAACGCCGTCTCCCAGGGGTCGGTGCTGGCCACCGGGCAGGTGATCGACTCACCCGCGCCGCTGGCCGAGATGCTCAGGGAACTCGCCGCGATGCCGCTGCCCGCCCCGCCGGACGCCTCGGATGTTCCGGGTGTCCCGGATCTGCGGAACATGCCGGGCGGAGTCTCGCAGACCACCCACGGCGAGGGGGTGCGGCGCGGTGTCGGGTACGGCGTGGGCATCAAGAACATCTGCTTCTCCGAGGGCTTCGACGACCACTCGACCGCCAGGGTGAGGGTGGAGCTGATCGGCGGCGAGCCGCATGTCCTGGTGCACACGGCGGCGGCCGAGGTGGGGCAGGGCCTGCTGATGGTCCAGGAGCAGATCGCCAGGACCGAGCTGGGGATCGACGCGGTGACGGTCGCGCAGGCCGACACGTCGGTCGGCTCTGCCGGGTCCTCGTCGGCGTCGCGCCAGTCCTACGTCACCGGCGGCGCGGTGAGGGCGGCCTGCGAGGCCGTGCGGGAGCGGCTGGCGAAGCTGACGAGCGACGGGTCGTCGCTGGTGGAGGCGCTGGAGCGGGCCGGGGCGGTGGAGGAGACGAGGGAGTACCGGCACCGGCCCACCTTCCCCCTGAACCCGGTCACCGGGCAGGGCGACTCGCACACCCAGCTCGCCCTGTGCGTCCACCGGGCCGTGGTGGACGTGGACGTGGAGCTGGGACTGGTCAAGGTGGTGGAGCTGGCGGCCGTCCAGGACGTGGGCAAGATCATGAACCCGCTGGCGCTGGAGGGGCAGATCCACGGCGGCTCGGCCCAGGGGCTGGGGCTGGCGCTGATGGAGGAGATCCAGGTCCGCGACGGGCTGGTGCTCAACCCGTCGTTCACCGACTACCTGATCCCCACCATCCTCGACATGCCGCCCATGCGGCTGTCGATCATGGAGAATCCCGACCCGAACGCCCCCTACGGCCTGCGCGGCGCGGGCGAGCCGCCCACGCTCTCCTCCACCCCCGCGGTGGCCGCCGCCGTACGGGCCGCCACCGGCCTGCGGCTGCCCCGGGTGCCCATCCGCCCCCATGACATCGCCCTGGAGGGGTGACTCCCTCCGTGAAGGAGGGGACCCGGAGGCATCGCGCCGGCCGGGGTCAGCCGGCGTCCTCCTGCTCGCAGACGACGCCGTCCTTGTCCCCGTCGATGTACCACTGGTACTCCTCGTGGATGTCCCGGGTGTAGGGGCCGTATCCGTTCTCCGTCGCGGCCTTGCAGCTGGAGAACCTGCGGTCGACGCCCTCGCCGGACGCGTTCTGCGAGGTGTCCCCGGTGGTGTCCGCCGGGCGGTTCGCGTCGGCCCCGGCGGTGTTCGTGGTGGCCGGGCCGGTGGCCGGCGGGGTCACGGGCTGGTTCGCCGGGGGGGTCACGGGCTGGTTGGCCGGAGGGGTCACGGGCTGGTTGGCCGGAGGGGTCGCGGCCGGGCCGTCCGACGGGGTGAAGACCGACGCGCTCGGCTGCGTGCCGCCCGTCGGCTGCGGGGCGACGGCCCCCGAGCCGAGCAGTCTGACGACCATCGCGTCCGCCTGCTCCTTGGTGAAGGACCCGGCGATGCTCAGGCTGTCGTCGGTGATCGCCTGGGCGACCCGGGGGGCCGCCACCACCTTCTGTCCCACGACGATCGCGATCTGCTGCCTGACCGGGTCGTCCTCGTTGACCGCCTCCGCGGTCAGGTCGTTGATCTGCTCGCGGAAGGCGGGCGCGAACGCGATCCTGACCGAGTAGGCGCCGCTCTTCTCCTGGATCGCCTCGATCTTCCGTACGGCGTTCACGTTGACCCCGGCGGCGACCGAGTAGCAGGTCTGCCCGAGGTCGTCGGGATAGGTCTCCGGAACCGTGCAGGCTCCGGGCTTCGCCTCGATCACCGGGGCGAAGTGGAGGGGGGTCGCGAGCCGCTTGGGCGGCGTGGCACCGAGCGGCATGTCGGGGTTGCGGGTCATGAGCACCGCGATGGTGCCGAGCACTCCGGTGATCAGCACGACGACGACCAGGACGGTCACCAGGATCGCGGTGGTGACCCGGCTCGCCCTGGGCTCCCCGGGCGTCCCGTCCGGCGACTCCCCGGCCCGCCGCCCGCCGCTCCCGGGAACCCCCGCCCCGGGCCCGCCCGCTCCCGGCTCGCCCGGTCCCTGGCCGGTGGGCGCCTGCCCCTCGGCGAGCGCCAGGGTGTCGGCATCGGGGCCACCCGGGCCCTCGGGAACCGAGCCCCCCGGACCGCCGGAGCCCCGCCCGCCGAGGGGGGTCCCCCCGAAGGCCGGATCGCCGATCCTCGTACCCCCGGGGCCCAGGGGGTCGGGGCCGGGATCGCCGAGCCCCGCACCACCGGCGCCGAAAGCCTCGGAGCCGGAACCTCTGGCGCCGAAAGCATCGAAGTCAGAACCACCGGACCCGGCACCGGGACCGCCGAAGGCGTCGAAGTCAGAACCACCGGACCCGGCACCGGGACCGCCGAAGGCGTCGAAGTCAGAACCACCGGACCCGGCACCGGGACCGCCGAAGGCGTCGAAGTCAGAACCACCGGACCCGGCACCGGGACCGCCGAAGGCGTCGAAGTCAGAACCACCGGACCCGGCACCGGGACCGCCGAAGGCGTGGAGGCCGGAACCACCGGGACCGGGGCCCTGAACGGGGCCGCCGAAGGCGTCGAAGGAGGAACCGCCGGGACCGGAGCCGGCGCCGCCGAAGGCGTCGAAGGAGGAGCCGCCAGGGCCGGGAACGGGGCCGCCGAAACCCCGATCGCCGCGACCCGGCTCGTCGAAGCCGGCCGGACCGCCGGGGCCGGCGGGGGCGGCAGGGGCGGCAGGGGGGCCGTCGTCCGATTTCCCCGCACCGCGGGCGTGGCGTCCGGGCGAGGCGCCAGGGCGGCCCGGCGGGGTGAAGGCGTCATAGGAGCCGGAGGAGGACCACGGCTCGTCAGAGGGGTCGTCAGGCCCGGCTGGAGGTCCCTGCGGTACGGGCGGCCCACCCTGCCCCGCGTGCATCCCCATCGTCATATCCCCGTATTCCTCGCATCTGTTCGCGGCGAGCCTACCGATCGGCGCGGGGAGCCGGTAACCCCGCACGTCGCGACGACTCCCGGGAGACCGAACGTCGACGACCGCTGACGGAATGTCATCGACCTCGACCCCATTCCTGCCACCCCGTGCGTGACCGCCCCCTTTCGGGGAACGCACAGTGAAGAAGAGGACACGCGCCCACCCTTGGAGGAGCCGTGAAGATCTCCGTTCCCCGTGAGGTCAAGAACCACGAGTACCGCGTGGCGCTGACCCCCGCCGGGGCCCACGAGTTCGTCCGGCACGGCCATCAGGTCTTCGTCGAGAAAGACGCCGGGACGGGATCTTCCATTCCCGACGCCGACTTCCAGAGCGCCGGCGCGACCATCCTCGACTCGGCCGACGACGTGTGGGCCGCGGGAGACCTGGTCCTGAAGGTCAAGGAGCCGGTTCCCGAGGAGTACCACCGGATGCGCAAGGGCCAGGTGCTCTTCACCTACCTGCACCTGGCCGCCTCGCCCGCGTGCACCCGCGCCCTGCTCGACGCCGGGGTCACCGGCATCGCCTACGAGACCGTGCAGAACGCGAACGGCTTCCTGCCCCTGCTGGCTCCCATGTCGGAGGTGGCCGGGCGGCTCGCCCCCCAGGTGGGGGCGTACCACCTGATGCGCCAGGGCGGCGGGCGCGGCGTGCTGATGGGCGGGGTGTCGGGCGTGCACGCGGCCAGCGTGGTCGTGATCGGCGCCGGGGTCTCCGGCATGAACGCCGCGGTCATCGCGCTGGGCATGCAGGCGGAGGTGCTGCTGCTGGACCGCGACATCGACAGGCTCCGCCAGGCGGACGTGATCTACAAGGGCCACTGCAAGACCATCGCCTCCACCACGTACGAGATCGAGCGGGCGGTGCTGAACGCGGACCTGGTCATCGGCGCGGTGCTGGTACCGGGCGCGAGGGCGCCCAAGCTGGTCGACAACCAGCTGGTCTCACGGATGAGGCCGGGATCGGTCCTGGTGGACATCTCCATCGACCAGGGCGGCTGCTTCGAGGACTCCCGGCCCACCACCCACGCCGAGCCGACCTACCGGGTGCACGACTCGGTGTTCTACTGCGTGGCCAACATGCCGGGCGCGGTACCGCACACCTCGACGTACGCGCTCACCAACGTGACCGTCCCCTACGCGCTCGCGATCGCCCACCTGGGCTGGCGGGAGGCCCTGCGGAGCGACCCGGCGCTGGCGCTGGGCCTGAACACGCACGGGGGGCACCTGACCAACCGGCCCGTGGCCGAGGCTCACGGGCTGGAGGCGGTGCCCCTGGAACGGATCCTGCGGGCCTAGCGGCCGGGACGCCTCGTCAGGACGGCGTCACCGGCGTCCGTACCGGCTGTACCGGCCGGATCAGGGCGCCGGGGTGCCGCTGGGAGCCGGAGCGTCCGTGGCGGGCGCGTCGGTGGCCGGGGCGTCGCTGGGAGCCGCGGACGCGTCGGGGGCGGCCGACGGGCTCTGGCTGGGCGCGGTCTCCGGGATGGGCGCCTCGGCGGTGGTGGTGCCCACGCCGCCGCTGCAGGACGCGCCGAGCTCGGGGGTGTCCGGGCCGTTCTTGTACTTCTGGATGAACTTGGGCAGGCGCCCGTCGTTCGCGCTGTCCAGCTTGAGCTGGTGGTTCCAGGAGCTGGCCACGACCTTGGAGGGCAGGCCCGGGTACGGACTCAGGAGCATGTACTCCTTGGAGGCCAGTTCCCTCAGCGTGTCCACCTCGGCCTTGGGGAGGTCCGGCCGGTAGGTGATCCACACGGCGCCGTGCTCCATGGCGTGAACGGCGTTCTCGTTGTTGATCGGCTGGTCGTAGATGCCGCAGTTCTGCCAGGCCGGGTTGTGCTCACCGCCCATCGGCGGAGTTTCCTTGTACGTCACCTTGGTCTGGGTGTGCTGGCTACCCGCGTACTTCGCGGTGACGACGTTGTCCAGCGAGTTCGTGGCCCGCTCGTTGACCATGTAGAAGGCGACCACCGCTACGAGCAGAACGACGACGGCACCTCCGGCACCCCACATCAGGAACGCGGCCCTGCGCTCCTTGCGCTTCTGCTCCTCACGCATACGGGTGAGGTGCTCACGCCTCGCCTGCGCCTTTTCCTTGGTCATCAACCCTCCAGCCGCAAACAACTTCGGGTCACCCTATGCCCTACCGGCGTATGTGGAGAATAAGGGGATGACAACGCCTGATACAGCGACGTTTCTCGACAGTGGGTACTCTGGGCAGGTAATGGAAATCCCCGGTAAAGATGGCACGAGGTCCAGGCGTGGCGTGGCGGCCGGAGTGCTGCTCGGCTGCCTGGTCGCGGCGGTCGCGTTGCTGCTGGTGGTGGGAAGGACGTCCACCCCGACCGACGCCTCGCCGGAGGCGGGCTTCGCTCGCGACATGTCCGTTCATCACGCCCAGGCCGTCGAGATGGCCTTCATCGCCAGGGACGGGAGCGCGGACGACACGCTCCGGCGGCTGGCCTACGACATCATCGTCACCCAGACGGCCCAGCGCGGCATGTTCATCGGCTGGCTGCAGCAGTGGGGCCTGAACCAGTCGAGCGAGCGCCCCTCCATGGCGTGGATGGCCGGTCACGGCGGCGGTCACGCTGTAACACCGGACGCTCCCGCCGCGATGCCCGGTATGGCAAGTGAGGACGAGCTCGAAAAGCTCCGCGAGGCCACAGGCAAGGACCAGGAGATCCTCTTCCTGCAACTCATGATCCGTCATCACGAGGGCGGCGTGCAGATGGGCAGGGGTCTGCTGAAACTGTCCGACCGCGAAGAGGTGGCCACCATGGCACAGCACATCGTCGACGGTCAGACGGGCGAGATCGAGTTGATGACCGACATGTTGCGGCAGCGCGGCGCCCAGCGGCTGCCTTCCATCCTTTAATGGCGTCGGCGCGTCCCTGTGCGGCCGGTCTCCGGCCAGGGCAGCATGGAGCCAACCTGGCCGGAGGAAAGAGAATGGTGAACGACGAGCCGGAGAACCGCCTGGAGGTGAGCATCTCCGCCGAGGTGGAAATGGGGCAGTACGCCAACTTCGCCTCTGTATGGCATACCCAGGATGGATTTGTCCTGGATTTCGCGGTGATCACCAGGCCGCCCCAGCTGGCCAACGACCCCTCCTCCGGGCAGCACTTCGTGAGCGTGCCGACCCGGATCGTCAGCCGGATCCGCATTCCCCCGAGCCAGGTGTTCGAGCTGATGAAGGCCCTCGAACAGCAGCTGACCGCGTACGAGCACGAGACGGGTCACAAGAACTGAGGCCCGGTGCGGGCACCCCCACGCCGGGCCCTCACGCCAGGCCCTCACGCCAGGCCGATGGCCTCACGCGCCTCGGCCAGCAGCCCGCCGGTGCGCTCGACGGCCAGCGCCGCCCCGCCCTCCAGGAGCCGCGACAGCTCGGCCTGGTCGGCCGACAACTCGGCGTGGCGCTCCTGGACGGGCCGCAGCGTCTCCACCACCGCCTCGGCCGTGTCCCGTTTGAGCGCGCCGTACGACCCGTACGAGAGCGACTCGACCGGCCGGTCCGAGCAGGCCGCGAGGACGGTGAGCAGGTTGGAGACGCCGGGCTTTCCCGCGGGGTCGTACGCGACCTCGGTGCCGGAGTCGGTCACCGCGCGCATGACCTTGCGCCGCAGGTCGGCGGGCGGGTCGAGCAGGTAGATCGTCCCGGCGGGCGAACCATCCGACTTGCCCATCTTCGAGGTGGGCGCGCTCAGGTCCATCACCCTGGCGGCGACCTGCGGGCGCACGGCCTCGGGCACCGTGAAGACCTCGCCGTACAGCCGGTTGAACCGCAGGGCCAGGTCCCGGGTCAGCTCCACGTGCTGGCGCTGGTCCTCCCCCACGGGCACGGCGTCCGCCCGGTGCAGCAGGATGTCGGCGGCCATCAGCGCGGGATAGGTGAGCAGCGAGAGCCGCACCTCCTCCTGCCGGGCGGATTTCTCCCTGAACTGGATCATGCGCCGCATCTCGCCGAAGTACGCCGTGCTCTCCAGCAGGTAGGCCAGCTCGGTGTGCGCGGGCACCCGCGACTGGACGTAGACGAGAGAGCGGTCCAGGCCGCAGGCGAGCAGCAGGGTCGCGGCCTCGCGGGTGCGGGCGCGCAACCGCTCCGGGTCGTGCTTGATCGTCAGGGCGTGCAGGTCCGCGACGGCGTAGACGCAGTCGGCCTCGTCCTGGAGCCGTACCGCGGGCATGATCGCGCCGAGGAGGTTGCCCAGCGTGAGACGGCCGGTGGGTTTGAAGGCGGAGAAGACGCGCTTTGTCATGGTCACTCCTGGTGAGAAGAGGACCGCCGCATACCGGTTGTACGGCAACGCGCCCGGAACGCGAAAACGACCGCCGGTGAACGGCGGCCGTTTGGTGCGCAGTCGGGACTGGCTAGCGGATCCGCCTCTCGACGGCCCGCCACAGACCCAGACTGTGCTTGCTCATGCCGGCGAGTCTAACTCCTGCGCCACCGCGGCGGCAAAGGCGTCCACGTCGGCCTCGGTGGTGTCGAACGCGGTCATCCAGCGGACCTCGCCGGTGGCCTCGTTCCAGGTGTAGAACCGGAAGCGCTTCTGCAGGCGCTCGGTCACGTCCCTGGGCAGGATCGCGAAGACCGCGTTGGCCTGCACGGGACGCGGGACCTCCACCCCGGGCACGTCCCGCACGGCGTCGGCGAGCCGCAGGGCCATCGCGTTGGCGTTGCGGGCGTTGCGCAGCCACAGGTCGCCCGCGAGCAGCGCCTCGAACTGCACCGAGACGAACCGCATCTTGGAGGCGAGCTGCATGGCGCTCTTGCGCAGGTAGCGCAGGCCGCGCACGGCATCGGGGTTGAGCACCACGACGGCCTCGCCGAACATCAGACCGGCCTTGGTGCCGCCGAAGGACAGCACGTCCACGCCCACGTCGGTGGTGAACGCGCGCAGCGGCACGTCCAGCGCGGCGGCGGCGTTGGTCGCGCGGGCGCCGTCGAGGTGGACGACCATGCCGAGGTCGTGGGCGTGGTCGCAGATCGCCCCGATCTCCTCCGGCGTGTAGAGCGTGCCCAGCTCGGTGGTCTGGGTGATCGACACCACCCTGGGCTGTGCCCGGTGTTCGTCGCCGAAGCCCCACGCCTGCCTGTCGATCAGCTCGGGCGTGAGCTTGCCGTCCGGGGTGGCGACCGGCAGCAGCTTGAGCCCGGCCGACCGCTCGGGGGCGCCGCCCTCGTCGGTGTGGATGTGCGCCGACTCCGCGCAGACCACCGCCTCCCAGTGGGCGGTCATCGAGCGGAGCGCGACCACGTTGGCGCCGGTGCCGTTGAACATCGGCCACGCCTGCGCGGCGGGGCCGAAGTGCTTCCTGAAGACCTCCTGCAGCGCGGCGGTGTAGACGTCGTCGCCGTACGCGGTCTGGTGGCCCCCGTTGGCGAGCGCGATCGCCTGGAGGATCTCCGGGTGGACCCCGGCGTAGTTGTCGCTGGCGAAGCCCTTCACCAGCGGGTCGTGCCTGCGGATGGCGTCCGTCACGCGGTCTTCCCCTCCTGTGTGGCGGTGAGGTCGATCCGGGTGCCGTTGGCGTCGGTGCTCCACAGGGCGTCGATCGCCTCGGCGAGGTCGTCGACGTCGGTGAAGCCGGGGAACGTCCGCTCGGGGCTCGCCGCGCGCATGCCCTCGTGCACGAGCGCCTTCACGACCAGGATGTTCGCGGTGGAGCCGGTGCCCTCCAGGGCGTCGGCGAAGGCCAGGGTCCACGCCTCGGAGGCGGCCTTGGCCGTGCCGTACGCCGCGTTGCCCTGGGTGGGACGCTCGGCCGCCTTCGCGGAGACGATGGCGAACCGGCCGCGCTCGCTCGCCTTGAGCAGCGGCTCGAAGGCGAGCGTGACGTGCTGGAGAGTACGGACCAGCAGGTCGTGCAGGAGCGCCCAGTCGTCCAGCGACGTCTCGGCGAAGGTCTTGGACCCGCGCCAGCCGCCGACCAGGTGCACGATCCCGTCCACCCTGCCGTGCTCGGCCCGCACGTCCGCCGCGAGCCTCGCGACGGCGTCGGCGTCGAGCAGGTCGACCGCCAGGGACCCCTCGGCTCCGCTCTTGTCGACGCCGATCACCGTGTGACCCTCGCCGGTGAACCTGCGGACGACGGCCCGGCCCGCGGGGCCGCCCGCACCGGTGACAAGGATGATCATGCTCGGATGCCCTTCGTGGAGTCGACGACATCGCCGAGCTTACGGCGCAGGGCCTCGTAGAACATGCTCAGGGGGAACTCGTCGGGCAGCACCGCGTCCACCACCGCCTTGGGGAATCCTTCGACGGGCAGGGCGCCGACCCCGCGGGCCCAGACCGAGGCGGGGTTCGGCTCGACGTAGGCGGCGACCAGCTGGTGGGCGGCGAGCCAGTGGGCGAGCTTGGAGCGGTCGATGCCGTCCCGGTAGAGCTTCTCGACCTCGCCCCGCAGGTCCGCGACGCCCTCGGCGAGCCGGTCCCAGTCGACGCTCAGCCGGTTGTCGGTCCACCGGACGACGTCGTTGCGGTGCAGGTACGAGAAGAGCAGCTGCCCGCCCAGGCCGTCGTAGTTGCGGACCCGGTCACCGGTGATCGGGAAGCGGAACAGCCGGTCGAACAGGATCGCCAGCTGGACGTAGCGGGCGTGCGGCACGCCCTCCTTCTCCAGCTTCACGGCCTCGCCGAACGCGGTCAGGTCGCAGCGCAGCTCCTCGAGGGAGTAGAGCCAGTACGGCATCCGCTGCTTGATCATGAAAGGGTCGAACGGCAGGTCGCCGTGGCTGTGGGTGCGGTCGTGGATCAGGTCCCAGAGCACGAAGGTGTCCTGGGCCAGCTCCTGCGACGCGATCAGCCTGGCCGCGTCCGGCGGCAGCGCGAGCTTCAGCGTGGCCGCAGCGGCCCCGCTCACCGCGCGGAACCTCGCGGCCTCCCGGTCGGCGAAGATCCCGCCCCAGGTGAAGCGGGCCGGGGTCTCGCGGACCGCGACGGTCTCGGGGAAGAGCACCGCGGAGTTGGTGTCGTAGCCGGAGGTGAAGTCCTCGAAGGCGATCGGCACGAACATCGGGTTGTCGTAGCCGTTCCGCTCCAGCTCGGCCAGCCACTCGGGCCAGATCGTGCGGATCCACACGGCCTCGAGGTGGCGGAAGGTGGTGCCGTTCTGGGTGTACATCGGGAAGACGACCAGGTGCTCCAGCCCGTCCACCCGCTGGGTGTCGGGGTGGAAGGCGTCGAGCGCGTCGAGGAAGTCGGGGACGCCCAGCCCCTGGTCTGCCCACTTGCGGAGGTCTGCGACGACGGCGGCCAGGTAGGCGGCGTCGTGCGGGAAGCGCGGCGCGAGCCGCTCGACGTGCCCGGCGATCGCGGAGACCAGCTCGGCGGCCCGCGGCCTGTCGCCCTCCTCCGGGACCGAGCCGTCCTTGACCTGCAGCGGCCTGAGGGCCTCGACGGCGTCCTTGAGCTTCTGGAACTCGGCGCGGGCCTCGGAGTCGCCGGTCACCGAGTCCCCGGCGACCGCCGGGCTCTTGGCGGCGGGGACGCGGGCGGCCCAGGTGACGAGGTTGCCCCAGAGCGCGGCGTGGTCGTAGTCGCCGATCGAGTCGTCACCGAACAGGTCGGAGTCGGCGACCACCACGACGCGGCCCTCGCCGTGCCGTACGGCCACCGCCAGCGGGCGGTTCGCGGGGGTCGCGGTGGGCGAGGTGGTGAACAGGACGGCCGCGTGGTCGGGGGCGGTGAGCACGCCCGACCGGTAGAAGCAGGCGCGACGGGCCCCGGCGAGCAGGTCCTGCCCGTTTTCCGAGGTGTCCCGGGGAGTGCCCAGGACCCAGGAGGCCACGCCGTTGTGGGCGTTCCCGGGATCCCGGACGAGGGTGTGCTCGACGCCCACGCCGAAGCGCGCGAGCAGCTCTGTGAGGTTGCTGCCGTACTTCTCCTGCTCGTACTCGGCCAGCACGACCAGCCCGCCGCCGTCGCGGACGTACTCCTCGATCGCGTCGAGTTCCTCGACGGGGAGGACCGGGCTGCCGAGCCCGGTGGTGTGCTCCCACCGGTCACCGGAGGGGTGCGCGATCACCAGCACGTCCCGCGCGCTCAGCAGGCCCGGGGTGAGCGGGCCCTCGACGTGCGCGTCCACGGAGTGCCCCAGCCCGCGCAGCAGCCCGGCCGCGCGCGCGTAGCTGCTGTCGTCGGGATGGCCGGGATTCATCGTCTCGGCCACATCCCGCCGGATGGTCCACGACTCGCTGTGTGCCTCATCGAACAGTACGCGCGGGAAAGCTGACACGATAAATCCTCCTTCAGATGAGATTGGGTAACGGAAAATATACACAATCTATGCCCGTTTTGACGCATCCCTTATGGAGCGAGGAGGGTAAAAGATCGAGGTCCCGCAGCGGGGTCAGGCGGCGGACCGGTCGAGCCGGCCGACGACGGTGTCGACGGCCTCAGCGCTCAGATGTTCGGTGAGGAGGCGCCCGAGCCCTGTCTCGCCGAGGATCGCGCGCCGCCGTCCGAGCCGGTTCAGGTCAACGGTGATCTTGGATGCCTGAAGTCCGATGCGAACGGGCAGGCCGCGCGTGACGAAGACCACAGTCTCAGCGGCTCCGCCCGTCTCGGTGCGCAACGCACCGATCCGGCTGTGGCCACGAGCCGTGCCCGGCCCGGTCACCGGGTTCCTCGTTGACGGTCAGGGATCGGCGGTGGCGCTCCGGCCCCCGCTCGCACTCCCCCGTGTCCAGGTCGGCCTGGGCGCGCACGATGAAGACGTCGTACGCCTCCGCCGCCGGTTCGCTCACATGACCCCCGCGGACTTAATGTCGGTGTGTTCCTCCGTTTGCGGATAGACGGACAGTTGGTCATTTATTGCTACTCCCGGCCAGGGAAACATTTCGCGCCATAGCCTGATCGCATGGATATCGCGGATCTGGCGGTCGCCGTGATCGGTGCTGTGGCGGGCATCGCGGGCGCCTACTTCGCCTGGGTTTCCGTACGAAAGAAATCCCCCGGAAAGCGCGCCTCCCGCACCCCGATCTCCCCGGCGTCCTCCCCCGGAAGCGGTGGCACAGTGACGACTTACGATGTGTTTGTCTCCTATTCGCACGACGACGCCGACATCGTCACCGACCTGGCCGAGCGGCTGGAACGGCGCGGCATCCGGGTGGTCTACGACAAGCTGGTCGTCGGGCCCGCTTCGATCATCTTCCACGAGGTGGAGGAGGCGATCAGGAACTCGGCGCACGGGCTGCTCGTCTTCAGTCCCGCGTCGATGACGAGCGGCCCGGTGAAGAACGAGTACCACGTGTTGCTCCAGCGGTCCATGTACGACGGGCGGTTGCTCATCCCGGTCCTCGTCAAAGACGTGAAGACTCAGGATCTGCCGGAATTCGTCAAGATCCGCTTCTACAGCGACCTGCGCGGCGTTTCCGACACGGTCTTCGACCGGCGGGTGGACGAGATCGCGAAAGCCGTCCGGAGGGCACCGTGAGCGACGCGTACGTCTCCCACGCCCCGCAGGACGCCGAGTGGGTCCGCTGGCTCGCCGACCGGCTGCGCGCGGAGGGCCTGGAGGTCACCTACGGGGAGGTGCTCAGGTCTCCCGGCGCGATCGTCGTCGAGGTGATCGAGAAGGCGATCCGGGACGCGACCCACGGGATCCTGGTCTTCAGCCGGGCCTCCCTGACCGACCCCTGGGTGCGCCTGGCGTACGCCTCGCTGATCCGGCGCTCCGTCGAGGGTGGGCGGCGGTTCATCCCGGTGCTGATCGAGGACGTCGAGCTGCCTGAGTTCGCGGCCGACCGGTTTCACGTGGACCTGTCCTCGGTGGACGGACACGACCACGACCGGCGGCTGGACGAGCTGGTCCGGGCGCTGCGCGGGCGGGTGCCGGAGGTGGCGCCGGGCCCCGCCGTCAGGCCGGGCAGCGGGGTACGCCCGGAGAAGCCCCGGCGCTGCACGCTCCGGATCTCCCCGGACGAGGTCACGCTCCGGACCTCGTCGCACGAGTCCGTAAAGCAGGACGCACCGGATGGGACGCCGCGCCTGGCGCCGGCCGCCGGGAGCCCGGCGCGGGCGGCCCACTCCCCGGCCCGGAGTCCGAGGCTGGACGAGCTGGTCTGGCGGCTGGGGTCCGCTCGCGAGCGCGGCGACCACATCACGCGAGGTCCTGACGGCTCCGGCGGGGTCGGGGCGCTGCTGGCCGAGTGCGGCCGGGAGCTCGGGCACGCGTACCTCACCGGGGCCGCCGGGGAGGCGCTGGCCGCCGAGCTGGCCGGGGCGCACGCGCTGGGAGCGACGCTCCGGCTCGGCCTGGAGGTCGCCGAGGAGCTGGCGGACCTGCCGTGGGAGACGCTGACGGTGCCGGGGATGGTCGAGCCGCTGGCGCTGCATCCCCGGGTGCGGCTCTACCGGCACGTTCCGGCCGATACGACTCCCTCCATCACGATCTCGGGCCCGCTGCGGATCCTGGTCGTGATGGCCGCCCCCGAGGGGCCCGGCGGCGGGGCGGTGCTGGACCTGGAGGCGGAGCTCGCCAAGATCCTCGACTCGGTGGAACGTGCCCGCAGGGGTGGCCGGGACCGTCCCGGGGCGTACGTGCGCATCCTCAACCGGGGAACGCTCGCGGGCATCAGGAAGGCGCTGCTCCAGGAGCGCTTCCACGTGCTGCACATCTCCTGCCACGCCGAACCCGGGGTGCTGCTGCTGGAGGACACGGCCGGACGCGCCGACCGGGTGTCCACGAACCGCTTCGTCCGGGACGGGCTGCCTGCGGATCGCGGGGTGCCGCTGCTGGTGCTGTCCGGCTGCTCCACCGCCCTGGATTCTCCGGAGGGCCGTACGCCCACGGTCACGACCACCGAGACGCCGGAGAAGACCGCGCTGGGCGGGCTGGCGCGCGGGCTGACGGCGGCCGGGGTGCCCAGCGTGCTGGCGATGACCGCCTCGGTCACCGACCCGTACGCCACGGCCCTGGCCGGGCAGCTCTACTACGAGCTGGCGGTCCGGGACGTCCCCGAGGTGCTGCCCGCGTTCTGTGACGCGCGGCGGCGGCTGGAGGAGGAACGCCGGCGGCTGCCTCCGGGCAGCCTGGGCGCGTCACTCGTGGAGTGGGCCACCCCGGCACTGTTCCTGCGCGGCCCCTCGATGTCGCTGTACGACGCAGCCGGAGGGTTCGAGGAGATCCCCACCCCGGCCGAGCCTCGATTCGCCGACGGGGTGCCATTGCGCAAGGTCGGCGAGTTCGTCGGCCGCCGCTCGGAGATCCGCACGGCCCTGGACGCCCTGCGCGGCGACGGTCCCGGCGTACTGCTGCACGGCATCGGCGGGGTCGGCAAGAGCAGCCTGGCCGCCGAGCTGCTGCGCGACCTGGGGCCAGACGCGGGCCCGGTGGTCTCGGCGGTCGGCCAGACCGGTCCCGACCAGCTCCTTGAGGAGATCGGCAGCACCCTGCCGGCAGCCTTCACCGACGAGCGGACCCGTCACCTCGCGGGCCTGGTACGGCAGCCGCAGCACGAATGGAGCGACCGGCTCCAGGCACTCGGGCAGCTCCTCGTCCAGGTGCCGATGACCCTGTTGCTGGACAACTTCGAGGACAACCTGGCACACGACGGCACCGGGTGGAAGGTCGTCAACGAGGAGCTGGCCGGATTCCTGGCCGCCTGGATCCGTCTGCGTGGCAGGCACAAGCTGCTGATCACCAGCCGCTACCCCTTCCCCCTCCCCAAACGCGCCGAACGCCGTCTGCACACCCACCATCTCGGCCCGCTGTCCTGGGCCGAGGCCCGCAAGCTGATGTGGCGCCTACCAGGACTGGACGCGCTGCCGGTCGCCGACCGGCAACGGGCCTGGGCCAGCGTGGGCGGTCACCCTCGGACACTGGAATATCTGGACGCTCTGCTCCGAGGCGGGGAAGCCCGCTTCGACGACGTCCGCGAACGCCTGGAGGACCTCCTCGACCGGCGCGGCATCTCCCATCCTGGGGTGTGGTTGCGTGCCGCCGGGTCAGGCGACTTGGATGCGGCGTTGGCGGAGGCGGTGACGCTGGCGGTGGATGACACGTTGCTGGGTGAGCTGGTGGGGCTGCTGGACGATTTCTCGCGCGAGGTCCTGGTGGGGGCGTCGGTGTTCCGGGTGGCGGTGGATCGGGTGGGGGTGGCCTGGCCGGTCTCGACCCCGGTTGCGGGGGACCCGGAGCAGCCGGATCGACCGGATGAGCTGGTGCGGCGGGCACGGGAGAGGAATCCGCGGGCGGGGTTGGAGGATCCGGGGTCGGCGGAGGAGGAGGCGCGGCAGGACGTGGCGCGCTCCCGGGTTCCACCGGTGATCGAGCCCGAGGGGGTGGAGGAGGCGTTGGAGGTGTTGGCGGGGTTGGGGTTGCTGGCGCCGGGTGCGGGGTCCGGTGACTCCGACGGGGAGCGGTCGTTCGTGGTGCACCGGTGGACGGCGACCACGCTGGCCGGGTTGGTGGCCGAGGTAGGGCAGGCGCACGAGGCAGCGGCCCGGTTCTGGCACTGGCGAACCCGGACCCGGCCGCAGAGCCCGCAGCAGGACCTGACGGACATGCTGGAGGCGCGCTTCCATTGGTATGCCGCGGGTGATCTGAACAGTGCCGCGGTGGTGACGGATTGGGTGTGTAAGCGGTTGCATACCTTGGGAGCGTGGAGCTGGGAGGAGCAGCTCCATCACGAGACCCTGTCGTGGTTCGCGGCCGAGAGCCGGCAGCAGGCCGTCGGCTTGCACCAGCTCGGCATCATCGCCCACAGGCGAGGAGACTATGAGCGGGCGTTGCGGCACTACCGCCGCTCCCTGACCATCAACGAGAAACTCGGCGACCGCGCGGGCATGGCCCGTGGCTATCACCAGCTCGGCATCGTCGCCCAGGAGCGAGGAGAGCATGAGCGGGCACTGGAGCACTACCGCCGCTCCCTGTCCATCGACGAAGAGCTCGGCGACCGCGCGGGCATGGCGAGCGGCTACCACCAGCTTGGCATGATCGCCCAGGAGCGGAGGGAGTACGAGCGGGCACTGGAGCACTACCATCGCTCCCTCACCATCAAAGAGGAACTCGGCGACGAGGCAGGCATGGCCAACGGCTACCACCACCTCGGGATGATCGCTCAGGAGCGAGGAGAGCGCGAGCGGGCACTGGAGCACTACCGCCGCTCCCTCACCATCCACGAGAAACTCGGCAACCGGGCAGGCATGGCGGGCGGCTACCACCACCTCGGCATCATCGCCCAGGAGCGAGGAGAGCATGAGCGGGCACTGGAGTACTACCGCCGCTCCCTCACCATCCACGAGGAGCTCGGCAACCGGGCAGGCATGGCCGGCAACTACAGCCAGATCGGTGCGCTGTACACCGAAACGGGCAGAGCCTCCGAGGCAGTGGCCCTCACTGTGCATAGCCTGCTCATCCGTGCCGAACTTCAGATACCCGGAATCAACATCAGCCTGCTCTGGCTCAGACAGCAGCGCGAGGCCCTCGGCGAGATCGAGTTCCGGCGCCTCCTCGCCGAACACCTGAGCGCCGAGGACGTCGACACCGTCACCGGCTGGCTCGGCCAGAACATCGTCGTCGGCTGGTCCGGCCGGTCCGACGAGTGATCCCCCACCGGGCGGCACGCGAACCGGGGCCCTCGCGGACGCGACCTCTTCCCCCTCAAACGACCACGCCGACCGAGGCGTACCTCGATCGGCGTGCTCATCACGGTCGCGGAACCGGGGACGCGGATCGGCGCGCCGTCAGTGGTACGAGTAGATGTTGGGCTCTGGGCTGTTCTCCTGGAGTTCCCGGTGGTTGCCCTCCGGGCCCCACAGTGACCTGTAGGACTGGATGTTGTCCTGGTGCGCCTTCGCGTGCTGGTCGAAGACGACCCAGTTGACCGGCTGGAAGTAGGAGCCGGTCTCGTCCGGCGTGGTGAGGGAGCCGGTGTAGCGGTAGGTGGCGTGCCTCTCGGGCAGCATGGCCCTGAGGTCGACGCCGTGGACGCTCCTGGACTCGCCGATGGCGGGGGGCGACGCGATCAGGCGGTCGTGCTGGGACAGGCCCTGGAAGGACTTGGCGTCGACGAGGACCGAGAAGACCACGTAGCCCTTCGGACCGGTCGCCCGCTCGTGGACGAAGTGGGCCTCGAGGGGGGCGAAGGGCTGGCCGGCGAACTTGTGCTCGGCGTGGCCGTGGAAGTGCACGTTGTTCAGGTTGTAGCGCTGGCCGCCGTAGGTGATGTACGGCCGGGAACCTCCGGCGCCGACGACGAACCTGACGTCGTCGTGCTCGCTCGCCTCCTCCAGCGGGGGCTTGTCCTGGAACAGGAGCGTCCCGTCGACGCTGTGCGGGTAATGGACGGCGAGCGCGGGCCGGGTGCCCGGGCACGCCGTCGAACGGTCGATCTCGACAGGACTCTGGACCGCGCCGTCCGTGCCGTGACCGTGGCACGGCTTGACCTGAGCCTGTACGGGAGTGGAAAGGGAAATGAACGGGAGGGAAAAAACAGTGGCCACCGCAATGGGGGCAAGACGGTACCGCACCAGTCGCCTTTCGTACGAGGGGATGCCAGATACGCCGCCTACGAAGTGCCAAATAGGGCGATGTCCGCATTAAAGGCGACATAAGGGCATTGGTGAGGCTAGTCGAAGAAAGTGAATCTGCACCCTGTTTTTTCGCGTCCAAAACGACCATAAGTAAACAAGTGATTACTTGCCATCGAGACACCGCGCCCCACGAGGACACGATGCGGCGGCCGGATCGGCCCGGCGTCGCCGGGGTGACCACGCCCATCGGACGAACATCCGGGGACCCGCCCCCGGGACGAGTCGTGGACCTGCCACGGGAGCCATCTGTCTCACAGAGCGTGTCGAGACAACCACAAAGGGTACAAGGAGAGCGAAAGGTGACGCCGTAACCGTCATCCAGGGGGGAAGATGCCTGTACGGAGTGCCCGATCCGTTGTCGTCCCGGCAGCGGCACTACTGGCCGTGACACTGATCGGCGGCTGCGGTGGCGACAGGCCGGCCGCGGTGAGACCCGAGGCCGTCGTGGTCGCGACATCGCCGCCCGTAGCCGTTCCGCCCGCCGCCGACCTCCCCGCGACGGATACCGCCCAGGAGTACACCGAGGACGAGTGCCCGGTCGGCGCCAACACCAAGAGGTTCGCCAAGACCCGCTTCGCGCTGCACGCGGGTCTCGCACTGGGGGCCTTCTATCGCTACATCTACAAACCGTTGCGGAGCGGTGGGTTCAAGGCCGGAGCGGAGAAGCGGAAGCGGACCTTCGCGAAGGCCGCCCTGGCCGGGCTCTTCACCGTTCACGAACTGAAGGTCGCCAGGCGCTTCGCCCTGGCCAACCCGACAATGTGCAAGGGCGTCAAAGCGGTCACCGACAGCTTCAGCAACCTGACCGACAAGTTGAAGAACGGCACCGCCACCGAGGCCGACCTCGAGGCCGGCAGGAAATCCTTCGACAGCCTGCGGCAGAACGCCGCGAAGAACGGCTACGACTTCAAGGAGAAGACCGCCGTCGTCCCCGGCGCGGGCTGAGCGCACGTCCGACCGGCAGGTCCCGGAGCGCGGGGCCTGCCGCGACCGACCGGCAGCCCGGCACACCGCCGATCAGGAGCCCTGCCGCGACCGACCGGCAGCCCGGCACACCGCCGATCGAAAGCCCTGCCGAGATCGCCCGCCCGGCCGCCCAGCGGCCCGACCGCCCGGCACGGCGCCGAGCGTCCGGAGACGATCATCCGGAGAACGGCGCCACCATCGCGCGCACGGCCTTCTCGAACCTCAGCGCCTGGTCGCGGTCGACGGTGAACGCGATGGGCCTGCCCCTGCGGTAGGCGGCGAGCGGCCCGGCCGGGGGCCGGTCGACGAGCGCGGCGATCGGCGGCACGGCCCTGGCCACCGGCTGGGCGAACAACGCCGACATCACCCGCACGAGACCGCGTACCGGCTGGCGGAAGGGTTCGAACAGCCCGGTCGCCACGAACAGCGGGTTGTAGAGCACGTAGCTCGTCCGCTCGCCGTCGTAGGTCGAGGCCAGCAGCTCTCCGGCCCTGGCGCCCTGCATCGTCGCGGTGAAGGGCCGGTAGTCCCTGGTGAACTGCAGGTCGTCCCAGTGGATCCGTCCCGCGCGGATGCCCCCGACGCCGCACAGGTTGACGATCACGGGTGCCGGTGCCCCCTCCAGGGGTTCGCGCAGGCCCTCGGCCATCATCCAGCGGCTGATCACGGACAGGGCGAAGGTGTGCTCGAACCCCTCCTCGGTCTCGACCCTCGCCAGGTTGTACCTGAAGGCGCCGAGCACCAGCGCGTCGATCACCGGGTGCTCGTCGCGGAGCCGCTCGATCAGGTCGCGGGTCTGCCGGAGGGAGCTGAGGTCGGCCCGGACGAAGCGCGCCGCGGGCACGTCCTCGAGCAGGCGCCGGCCGCCCGCCTCGCCGCTGCCCACGGCGACGACCAGGTCGCCCCGTTCGGCGTGGTGCCGGGCGAGGGCCTTGCCGATGCCGCTCGTGCCGCCGGTGATCACGATGGTCCGTCGCATAAGTTGAGACCTTCCTCAAGTTGAGATTGACCTCAACTTAAGCCAGGATTCCCGGTATGCGCAAGGACGCCCTCCACAACCGCGAGCGCCTCCTCCTGGCGGCCAGGCGGCTCTTCGCCGACCGGGGGCTCGACGTGCCGCTCGAGGAGATCGCGCGTGCGGCGGGGGTGAGCATCGGGACGCTGTACAACCGCTTCCCCACGCGTGCCGAGCTGGTGGCGGCGGTGTTCGAGGACCGGGTGGCGACGGTCGCCGACCTGGCCACGCGCTCGCTCGCGACGGACGACGCGTGGGAGGGGTTCGTCGCGTTCATCACCGGCGTGTGCGAGCTGCAGGCCGCCGACCTCGGCTACAACGATCTCGCCGTACGCGGCGCCACGGCCGACACCGGCACGGGGTACGCGCTGATGCGGCGGATCATCGAGCGCGCCCAGGAGTCCGGCGACCTGCGAGACGACGTCGCGCTCGACGACATGGCGTTCGTGATCTGGGGGGTCGCGGCGACCGTGCGCGCGACGTTCCGCGTCGCTCCCGGTGTCTGGCGGCGGCACCTGGCCCTCACCCTCGACGGCCTGCGCGCCGGCGCGGCCCATCCCCTGCCCGTCCCGCCCATGTCACCGTCGCAGACGCGTGCCGCGATGGGCGAGTGCTGAGGGAGGTCTCTCTCGCGACAGCCGGCGAGCAGGACCGCCCGGTGCGGAGATGAGCCGGATGTTGCCGCCGTGGCCTCCACGGTCGCCGTTTCCACGTTCGTCGCTACAAACGATCATGATCCCGGTGGCCGTTCCCGTGCCCACGAGGGCCCCGCGGGTCATGCCCCTCGGAAATCCTGACCTACAGCCGCCGTATCAAATCGTCATCTTCCGGATATTTCATACCTCCGGCCTGGAGAACGGCACTCAGCCGTCGGCAGTCGTATCCCTTCGTGACATCCGCCCTTCAACTTCGGATGCCTAAACTTTGCCGGTGATCAGTAACAGAAGAGGGACTCGTTGCGACACCGGACCGAAACAGATGTTGTTTATCTTCGCCTAGACCGATGATTCCCAGGCAAAGACGTGAGGCGGTCATCGCCCGAATACATTCAGGACACATCTCTTCGGATGAGATCCGAGGCTCGTAAAAGCCGGCGGCACCCAGCCACCGGTTTCCGGCCCGACCCACCCGAACCCCGTTGACCTGGGCCGGGGTTCGGCAGTCGGACCAGCGGTTACCGGCCTCGCTCACCCTGTCGTCACCGCCGCCCACAGAGCCGGTCGAACACGGGACGGGACCCGAACTCATACGAACTCCATTCCTGGCCGAGTTTCACGGCTCAGTGACAAGGATCACATTCAGAACCGGTGCGGCCAGTCAAATCATGCTCACCGGCATACCGCCGAAGATCACTCCTGAAGTGGTGCCCGGAATTCCAGGAAACCTGTCATGGGAATCCACGGGCTCACGGCACGGTAAAGTACTGGAGGAAAATCCTTTGTTAGCATGTCTCAAGAAATTGACGTCCGTGCTGGTCGCGGTGCTGTTTATCCTCCTGATGACAGATACGGCACACGCCGACTTCAATCCCATCGGCACCGAACCCGATGTCCCCTACGTGCAACCGGCGGACGCGGGCATTCCCAAGCGAGGCTGCGCCACCACACTGTCCGACCCCAAGAACGCCGCGGGAAGTGTCCCGGCGGTCCAGGTGATCTATGCCTGGCACGAGGAGTCCGGGAACCGCTACGACGACTTCGTCGAGAAGATCGCCAAGATCGTCGACCGGGTGGACTGGTCGCTGGACACGTCCACGAACTACGACCAGCATGTCAACCTGAGCTGCCGGACCGGCTACGACACCGGCGGCTACGCGGGCTACGCACGCGCCCTCGTGGTACCGGAGAAGATCGAGAACGGGGTGATCGGCGGCGAGACCGCCGCGGACGTCGTCGAGGACGATCTGGAGGCGGCGGGTTACGACCACACCAACCGTACCTACATGGTGTTCGAGGACTTCGACGGGACGGCGCAGGCCTTCTGCGAAATCCTCTGCGTCGCGGCGACCGACGAGTGGGACAGCGCGACCATGCTGCACGAGTTCATCCACCTGTTCGACGTCGACCACGCCAAGGTCACCGAGACGGTCCTCCATGAGGACGCCGACGTCATGTCCACCCAGTGGCACACCTGGCAGGTGGACCAGGAGTTCAACAACTACTACGACCCTAGCGAGACCACGGCCACGTTCTACACGAGCGCCTATCCGCACCCTCGCAAGGCCAACCTCGCCATCTGGTCGATGCTCACCCCGCCGGTCTGCTGCGACGTGGGGTACAGCAACGACCTGCTGACCGCGCAGGAACGCACGATCGAGGCGGACGCGCCCTACGGGTACCCCACGGGCTTCACCGTCTCCGGCGGCGGATGGCTGCAGGTCACCCCGCCTGGAACGGACAACCAGGTGTCGGCCCGCTACTACGACGGCCGGCGGTCCCTGACCGTGAACGTCCAGCCGTGGGCCGAGGGGATCCTGTCGGTCACTCGCAGGCCCCAGGTGACGCCGGGGCAACGGTACAAGTTCTTCGTCCGGCTGACGACCGCCACCTTCGGCGACGTCAAGCTGCGGCTCTCCTGGTACAACGCGTCGAACGCGCTGATCTCGAACAGTGACGGCTCGCTCCACGCCCTGACCTCTGATTGGGCGGAGCACGACGTCTCGGCGATCGCACCGGCCGGCGCGGCCACCGTGCAGCTGTCGGTGGTGAGCCCGAACGGCCAGTCCTTCGTCTACGTGGCGGACAGTCTCCAGCTCAACCGTTGTGACAACACGCGGACCACCGACGGATGCCGGCTGGACAGCGGCCTGCCCACCCCCTGACAAGGGCCACGGCGTTGATTCGCTCTCCCGGCGCCGTGGCTGTTCTGCGCGATCTCCGGCCCGCCGGTCCCGCTGATCGGGTCCGGCGGGCCGGGTTCGCGCTCCGGGCGGCACCGCTTGTCGCCGTCCTCTCCTCCGCCGGCTCGACGGTGACCGGGTACGGGCGCCTCAGCCTCAGATCAGGCCGAGGGCGAGCATCGCGTCGGCGACGCGCTTGAAGCCGTCGATGTTGGCACCGGCCACGTAGTTGCCCGGCATGCCGTACTCGGCGGCGCTCTGCAGGCAGCGGCCGTGGATGTCCTTCATGATCTCCTGAAGGCGGTGCTCGGAGAACTCGAAGGTCCAGGAGTCGCGGCTGGCGTTCTGCTGCATCTCCAGCGCGCTGGTGGCCACGCCGCCCGCGTTGGCGGCCTTGCCCGGGCCGAAGGCGACACCCGCCTCCTGGAAGATCCGGATGCCCTCCGGCGTGGTGGGCATGTTGGCGCCCTCGCCGACCGCGACACACCCGCCGCGCACCAGGGATTCGGCGTCCCTGCCGGTGATCTCGTTCTGGGTGGCCGACGGCATCGCCACCTCGCACGGCACCTCCCAGATGCTCCGCCCCGGCACGAAGGACACGACGCCGCCGCGGCGCTCGGCGTAGACGTCCATCCGCAGGCGCTCGACCTGCTTGACCTGCTTGAGCAGGTCGAGGTCGATGCCCTTCTCGTCGACGACGTACCCCGAGGAGTCGGAACAGGCGACCACGGTGCCACCGAGCTGCTGCATCTTCTCGATCGCGTAGACGGCGACGTTGCCCGAGCCGGAGACGACGACGCGCTTGCCCTCGAAGGAGGTGCCGCGCGCCTTCAGCATCTCGTCGACGAAGAACGCGCAGCCGTACCCGGTCGCCTCGGTGCGGACCTGGGCGCCGCCGTAGCCGATCCCCTTGCCGGTGATCACCGCGGACTCGTACCGGTTGGTGATGCGCTTGTACTGGCCGAACAGGTAGCCGATCTCGCGCTGGCCGACGCCGATGTCCCCGGCGGGGACGTCGGTGTACTCGCCGATGTGCCGGTAGAGCTCGGTCATGAAGCTCTGGCAGAAGCGCATGATCTCGCGCTGGGAGCGGCCCTTGGGGTCGAAGTCCGAGCCGCCCTTGCCCCCGCCGATCGGCAGGCCGGTCAGTCCGTTCTTGAAGATCTGCTCGAAGCCGAGGAACTTGACGATGCCCAGGTAGACCGAGGGATGGAAACGCAGTCCGCCCTTGTAGGGCCCGAGGGCGCTGTTGAACTCGACCCGGAAGCCGCGGTTGATGTGCACCTCGCCCTGGTCGTCCTCCCACGGCACCCGGAAGATGATCTGCCGCTCCGGCTCGCAGATTCGCTCGATGATCTTGGATTCGGCGTACTCGGGGTGCTTGCCGAGGACCGGCCCGATGCTCTCCAGAACCTCGCGGACGGCCTGGTGGAACTCGGCCTCCCCCGGGTTGCGGCGCAGGACGCTGTCGTAGATCGAATTCAGTTTCTCGTGCAACATCACGCGTCTTTCCGGTCGTGGGTTCACGAACTGCGATCCGGGCCTTCGAGGCGCGCAACTCACATCCTTGATCGACCCATGATGAGACCTTCTTACCCCAGCAGGGGGATCCCAGATCAACCCCGCGGTTGACGACGCCGCGGGTGCCCCACCCCTACCTTCCTGGCTGACAGGCCGTCACAGTCCCGCACAGGCAGGGAGAACCATGTTCAAGGACTCAGCCGACTTCCGGCGCGTCGCCTCCGGCGTGTTGCTGATCGCCGCCCCGCTGCTCCAGCTCGTCGCCCTCCTCGTCGACCCCGGAACCTGGGGCGACGAGCGCGAGGCGGTCAGCTACGGCGCCGACCCCGTGCTGTCCCAGGTGCAGTCGGTGCTCTACCACTGGTCCTACCTGCTGGCGGGCCTGTCGGTCTTCGGCCTGCTGCACGTGATGCGCCGCCGCGCCGTGGTCTTCGGGCACCTCGCGGGCACCCTGACCATCCTCGGCTACGTCAACGGGTCGGCCCTGCTGATGACCGACCCGGTGGAGTGGTGGCTCGGGCGGCACCACACCCCCGCGGAGAGCCAGAGGATCCTCGGCGAGATGCTGGACCTGCCCGGCGTCGTCTTCGGCTTCCAGATGCCGTGGCTGTTCTTCGCGATCTTCGGCCTGCCGGTCCTGCTGATCGGGGTCTGGCGGGCCGGGTTCGCGCACTGGGCGGTGCCGCTCGTCGCCGTACTGTCCTCCGCAGGCTCGATGGTGACCGAGTACGGGCCCGTGACGGTGCCGTTCTGGGCCGCGACGGCGGGCGCGGTCGGCTGGGTCGGGGTGAGGATGCTCCGGATGAGCCGCGAGGAGTGGATCTCGTACTACCCGACGGCCGCTCCCGGCCGGACCACACCCGACTCGTACGCGAACACCACCGCCTGAGCCCGGTCGCGCAGGTGGAGCTTCATCAGCACCCGCGCCACGTGGGTCTTGACCGTGGCCTCACCGACGAAGAGCTTTCCGGCGATCTCGGCGTTGGTCAGGCCGCGCGCCAGGGAGCGCAGCACCTCCAGCTCGCGCGGGGTGAGGTCGGCCAGCTGCGGCGGGGGCGCGGGGTCGTGGCGTCCGGCGAAGGAGGCGATGACGCGGGTGGTGACGGCCGGGTCGAGCAGGGCGTCCCCGGCCACGACGACCCGGATGGCCTCCACGAGCTGCTCGGGCGGCGAGACCTTGAGCAGGAACCCGCTGGTCCCGGCGCGGAGCGCGGCGTAGAGGTTCTCGTCGGTGTCGAAGGTCGTCAGCATCACGACCTTCGGCGGGTCGGGCCGGCCCAGCAGCTGCCTGGCGGCGGTGAGGCCGTCCATCCGCGGCATCGAGATGTCCATCAGCACGACGTCGGGCCTGGTGCGGCGGACCACGGCGAGGGCCTCGACCCCGTCGGGGGCCTCACCGACCACCTCCAGCCCTGGCTCGCTCTCCACGACGAGTTTCAGCCCGGCGCGGACCATCGCCTGGTCGTCGGCGATCACGACGCGGATGTTCACTGCTCCTCCTTGTCAGGCGGCTGGACACCTCGTTCCGGGGTCGGGCGACCGGCGACCGGCACCCGCGGGGGCCGGGGAAGGGGGAAGGAGAACCGCCATGCGGGGAGACTAAAGCCCGGTGACCGTCTTGCCCATAGGACAAAACGCCCGGACAAGCCGCTCACAAGTGGGACACAAGTCAGCGGGTCAGGACGCCGGGAACGAGACACTCCGCACGAACCGGTTGGCGACCGCGTTGTCACACCTGCCGGAGGAGCAGAAGTAGATCAGGAGAGCGGGCTCGTCCTGCCGTTCGACGACCCAGCCGGTGAACTCGAGCTGGCCGCCGCGCTGCGGGTCGGCGATCGTCCCCTGCAGGCGCGAGGCGTTTCGCCCGCCCACGCTCACCTGGACGACCTGGGAGAAGACGCTGACCGTCCCGGGAAGCGAGGACTGCAGCGTCTCCTGCAGCTGCTTGGCGCCGCTGAGCGGGTCGAGGGTGTCGAGCGTCTGCGCGTAGAAGCCGGTGGCGTCCTGGGGGGCGTCCTTGATGATCTCGTTCGCCGCGGCCCAGTCGGCGGTGACGGGCGTGGCGAACAGCGCGCGGAACTGCTCCACCTTCGGCGAGACCGCCACGAACACGTCGGCGTGCGGCTCGAGGGTCCAGGTCCCGGGGTACTGGAAGGCGACCGGCACCGCGGACGAGCCCTCGTACGCCACCCAGGTGTCGTCGCCGCGCAGGAACGTCGCGAGCACCGCCACCAGCGCGACGATCGCCGTGATCGCCACGGCCGCGCCGATGAGGATGCCCTTCCCCCCGGCCGCGGACTTCTTCTTCGGCGCCTTCCGCGTGCCGGACGCCTCGGTCGTCTCGGACGTCCTGGACGCCGCCGGTGCCGTCGGGGCGTAGGGAGCCTGCACGAGCTGGTACGGCTGGCCGCCGCCGCTGATCGCGTCGCGCAGGTCGGCGATGAACTGGCCGCAGGTGTCGTAGCGCTGCTCGGGCGACTTGGCCAGGGCCCGCATCATGACGCCGTCGACCTCGAGCGGCAGCTCGGGACGGAGCGTGGTGAGCGGCGTGGGGGTCTCGGCGAGATGCGCCCAGAGCAGGGCGATCTCGTTGTCACGCTGGAAGGGCAGCCGCCCGGACAGCGCCTCGTAGACCACGCAGGCCAGGCCGTACTGGTCGCAGCGGCCGTCGATGTGCTCCTTGTTGATCTGCTCGGGCGACATGTATCGGGGGGTGCCGATGAACTGGTTGGTCTGGGTCAGCCCGGAGATCGAGGTGCGGTGCTTGGTGATGCCGAAGTCGGTGAGATAGGCGTGGTCGCCCTCGGTGTGGGCGGCGATCAGGATGTTGGCGGGCTTGACGTCGCGGTGGACCAGGTCGTGGGCGTGCGCGGTGTCGAGCGCGGCGGCCACCTGGGCGAAGATCCGGCTGACCTGGCTGACCGGCATCGGCCCCCGGTCGTAGAAGAGTTTGCGCAGGTCGGGGCCGTCGACGTAACGCATCGCGATGTAGAGGGTGCCGTCGTCGGCGCTGTCGGCCTCGTAGATGGGGATGATGTTGGGGTGGTCGATGCTCGCGACCGTGCGCGACTCCAGCACGAAGCGCTGGCGGAACCGGTCGTCCTCGCCGAGAAGCGGATTGAGGATCTTCAGTGCCACCCGGCGGTTGAGCCTGGGGTCGATCGCGAGATAGACGACGGCCATGCCGCCCTTGCCGATGATGTCCTCGATCTGGTAGCCGGCCACTTCCCGGCCGATCAGCGCCCTGTCGTTCACGGACATCACGTCTTGGTCGGCTGGCCGCAGTAGGCGCAGAAGCTGTGGGCGGGGCCCAGCCGCATCCCGCAGCCCGTGCAGTATCTCTGCACCACCGTGTCGCCGGGTTTCGTTCCCGGCCCCGTGGCGGCACCCGGCCCCGTGTTGTGGCCGGGAGCCGTGTTGTGGCCCGGATCGCGTGCCACCAGCACCGGCTGGCCGGGCGTGGAGGAGATCTTGGGCAGCGCCGGGAAAGAGCGGCCGACGACGACCGTGGAGTCGGCCTGCTCGTCGAAGGCCGGTCGCGGCGGTGTCGGTATCGGTATCGGTGGCGAGGTCGGGACCGGGGGCCGGGTCTCCGCGGTCGGACCCGGCTCGGGCTCGGGGTCGGGGTCCTGCGACCCGCGACGCCAGAGCAGGATCGCGGTGGTCAGCACGGCCAGCACCAGCAGGCCGCCGCCGACGAGGAACGGCCACAGGGGCGGGCCCCCCCGGGGCAGGTCGGTGGAGGCGGCCGCCCTCTTGGTGCCCTCGTCCTCGGCGGTGCCGCGCTTGGCCTGCGACGTCTTCAGGTGCGCGGCCGCCACGGTGTGGCCCGGGTAGAGCTCGAGCACGCGCTGGAAGGCGGGGACGGCGTCGCCGTAGTAGTGGGTGTGGAAGCGGGTCAGCGCCTGCTCGAAGGCGGCGTCGATCGGACCTCTGGCGGGCGCGACGTCCGCCTCGGCCAGGGCCTTGGTGACCTCGCGGACGCCGATCATCCGGGCGTCCTTGCCGCCGCCGAGCAGCAGGCCGACGACCTCACCCTTCTTGTCCTCGATCACCGGGCCGCCGAGCAGGCCCTTGTCGACCAGGGCGCCCAGCTTCTCCGGCTCGTTGACCTTGTTCTCCGGGTCCTTGAACTCCCGGCCGCCCTCTCCGGCGCCGCCCGCCCGCAGGTGGGCGATGTCGACGGTCTCCGGCAGGTTCGCGGCGGGCCGCCCGGTGAATCCCGCGACCGCCACCGGCGACCCCTCCTTGGCGGGCACCGCGCCGGCGAGCGGGGCGGTGGGCAGGCCCGCGCTCCCGTCGGCGCGGCCGACGGGCCTCAGCACCGCGGGGCTGTCGGGCCTGTCACCGGTACGGACGATCTCGGCCTTGAACCCCTCCTTGTCGGCGGAGGAGATGTTGGGGAAGACCGTGATCTCGGTGGTGACGTCGATGATGCAGGTGGCGGTGGGCTGCTTGGGCGGGTAACACTCCTGCAGGTGGTGGTTGAGCCGGTCGTCCTTGAGCTTGTGCCGCTCGAAGTCCTCGGGGATCTTGACCTTGTGGTGCGCGGCGAAGATCTTGTTGGCGGCGTAGACCCGGACGTCGCGGTCGCTCTTGACCACCCGGGTGAGGGTGACCATGCCACCGTCGGGGTTGATCACGGTGCCGGTGCCGCTGCCGATCGGCACCTCGTAGGAACGCTCCACGTGAACCAGCTCGCCGATGTGGTCGAGCAACGTGATGTCGACCTTCGCCGTCGCCTCGATCCTGACCACCGCGGGGGTCACCAGGTCGGTGATTCCACTGGGGTGCTCGTGAGCCAGGGCGGGAGTCACCCCGGCGATCGCCAAGGAGAGCCCTCCGAACACCACCAGCGCCGAACCGAACCGCCGCATCGCCACTCCCTACAGGGGATAGGACCAGGGTCGCAAACGAGGGTGAATAAGTGAACCGTCCAGCCCCGAGGGCTTGACTTTCTTTTCCGCCATCACCAGTGAAAGGCCATGAGCAGGGCATCGCCACCCCGTCTTGACCATCCCGTTTTACGCCTATCGTCACGCCCACGCCCCGTCGCGGACAGTTACGCAAAGTCTAATCCTGAGCGGACCCCCGGCGCGACAACGTATACCGTACGAAGATCGGTCCGCTGGAAAAACCCGTCCCCTCGGCTGAGAGGTCAGGCGGTCGGCACATCACGGTTCGCCCATCGGTGGGCGCCCTGGAGGACGGCGGTGTGCACGGCGCGGGCGATGCGGGCGCCCCAGGTGGAGCGGGGGCCGCCGAAGAGCTCCTCGGGGCCTCCGGGAACACGCTCGGGGACGGCCACGCAGACGGCGTCGGAGGCGGTGCCGGTGCAGGGGAAACCGGCCTCCAGCAGTGCCTGGGTCTTGGCCTCGGTCACCGTCATGACCGCGTTGACCAGGGCGGCGTCGCTCATGGCGACCGGTACGGCGACCGCGATGTTGACCGTTCCCGGCAGGAACATGGGGGCCAGCTCGGGGTCGGCGGCGCCTTCCGGGGCGGCGGCCCAGGTGGGGACGCGCAGGCCGACGGTCGCCACGGCCTCCGCTCCCCCGTCGCGGGCCCGGGTGAAGTGGTCGACCGACGCCGCGGTGAGCATGCCGACCCCCGGACCCTGCGGGGCCAGCTCCAGCAGGTGGTCCACCGGGTCCATCCGTGAGTATCCGGCGACCACCTGCGCGTTGAGCATCCAGGCGGCCGGGCCGATGCCGCCGCCGACCATGGCCGAGGAGATCGCCCGCCAGCCGGGGCCGAACTCCCACAGCAGCGCGGCCAGCCGGGCGCCGTCCTCGTCGCGGTGGCTCAGCCTCAGGGACGCTCCGTGTGGCCCCCGGTGTGGCCGGCTCCGCTCGTCGACGTCCGGGCGGACCTCGAACCCGCTCACGAACGCCTCCGGCGCGTCACGGTCCCGCTCAAGGGCGCTCCAGGTGGACCTCGGGCCTGCCGCCGGGACCGGCCGCGACGCGGACGCGGGCGTCGAAGTGCTCACCGATCAGCTCCCCGGTGAGCACCTCGGCCGGGGTGCCGGAGGCGGCCACCCGGCCGCCCGAGAGCAGCATCATCGAGTCGGCGTACTGACCCGCGAGGCTCAGGTCGTGCAGGGTCGTGACGACGGTCAGCCCGTCGGCCAGCCGGAGCCGGTCCACGAGTTCCAGCACCTGCTGCTGGTGGCCGAGGTCGAGGGCCGTGGTGGGCTCGTCGAGCAGGAGCACCGGGGCCTGCTGGGCCAGCGCCCTGGCGAGCACGACGCGCTGGCGCTCGCCGCCGGACAGGTGGGCGAGCGGCCGCGCGGCGAGGGAGGACAGGTCCAGCCGCTCCAGCACCGACCCGGTCACCTCGCGGTCGTGGCGGCTCTCGCGGCCCAGATAGGGGATGTACGGGGTGCGGCCGAGCAGGGCGTAGTCGAACACGGTCATGTCGGCCGGCAGCGCCGGGGACTGCGGGGCGCAGGCCAGCAGCCTGGCTCGCTCCCTGGGCTTGAGACTCCTGAGCGGCACGTCGTCGACGAGCACCTCGCCCTCGAAGGGCAGCACTCCCGCCAGGGCGCGCAGCAGCGTGGACTTGCCCGCGCCGTTGGCGCCGATGACGGCGAGCCAGTCGCCGTCCCGTACGTCGAGGCCGACGCCGGACAGCACCGCGCGCCGGTCCAGCACGACCGACAGGTCCCTCACCACGAGGTGGCTCACCGGTCTCCCCTCCCCTTCTCCACTTCACGCGGCTTCTCCTCGCGCGGCGCGCGGGTCCCGGTGGCGCGCGCACCGTACGGGCGGGCCGGCGCCCTCCCCGCGCCGCTCGCGCGCGGCGTCACGTCTCCACCCGGCGGGTCACCCGCAGCACGGCCACGAAGAACGGCGCGCCGACGAAGGCGGTCACCACCCCGATGGGCAGCTCGGCGGGGGCGAGCACGGTCCTGGCGACCAGGTCGGCGAGGATCAGGAAGGCGGCCCCGCCGATCAGCGAGATCGGCAGCACGATCCGGTACGACGCCCCGGCCAGGCGGCGGACCACGTGCGGCACGACGAGGCCGACGAAGCCGATCAGCCCGCTGACCGCGACGGCCGCCGCGGTGGCCAGCGAGGCGGCGAGCAGGACGACGAGGCGGACGCGGGCGGCGTTCAGGCCGAGGGTGACCGCCTCGTCGTCGCCGACCGAGAGCACGTCGAGGAGCCTGCCGTGCAGCAGCATGACCACCACCGAGACGGCGGCGTACGGGGCGACGAGCGTGACCTGGGCCCAGCCTCCGCCGACGTCGCCGAGGATCCAGGCGTAGATGCGCTGGAGTTCCTCCACCCTGAGCTGCTGCAGGAACGTCTGGATCGCGGTGAGGAAGGACGTGACCGCGACGCCCGCGAGGACCAGCGTGGCGGTGCCGCCGCCCCGGCCCGCCGCGCTGCCCAGCGCGTAGGCGAGCAGCACGCCGCCGACGGCCCCGGCGAAGGCCGCGGCGGGAATGCCGATCGCCTCGATGTCGCCGCCGGTGAAGACGATCGCCGCCGTGGTCGTCAGACCCGCGCCCGCGGCGGCTCCCAGCAGGTAGGGATCCGCGAGCGGGTTGCGGAAGACGCCCTGGTAACCGGCTCCGGCGACGGCCAGCAGACCGCCGACGATCGCGGCGAGCAGGACCCGGGGCAGCCGCAGCTCGGTCAGCAGGCCCAGCTCGACCGGGGCCAGCCCCGAGTCCACCGAGACGAACGGCAGCCAGTCGAGCAACTGGAGCGCCACGCCGCGCGGCGCGATGCCCGCCGCGCCGACCAGCAGCCCGGCGAACATGCTCGCCAGGAGCACGGCCACGGCCGAGAGCGTCACCAGCGGGCTCAGCCGTGCCGCCTGCCTGCCCTGGCCACCGGCCTCCCAGACCGCACCGGTACCGGTGTCCGTGCCGGTGCCGGTGTCCGTGCCGGTGTCTTTGCCCGTGCCGGGGGACGACGACCCGGAGGCCGCGTCGCCGGGACCCACCGGGTGCCCGGGACGGATGCCTCGTCCTTCGGGGCGGGGAGAGAGCATTTCTCGTTTCTTCTTGTCTTCTTGACGCCGGTCAGCCTGCCGCCACCTTCTGGACGGAGTCGCCGATCTGCCTGGCGAGGTCGATGACGCGCGGCCCCCAGCGGGAGGCGACGTCGTCGTCGAGGAGGACGACCCGGTCGTTCTTGACGGCGGAGAGCTTGGACCAGCCGGGACGCTTGGCGAGGGTGTCCCTGGACTGGCCGCAGCACTTGGTGTCGGCCAGGAAGACGAGGTCGGGGTCGGCCTTGGCGACGAACTCGGCGGAGAGCTTGGGGTAGCCGCCGGCCGCGTCGGGAGCCTCGTCGGCGATGTTGGTCATGCCGAACAGCCCGTAGATCTGTCCGATGAAGGTGGTGGAGGTGGCCGAATAGGGAGTGGTGTCCAGCTCGTGATAGTAGGTGAGCTTCGCGTCCTTCGGCGCGGCGGCGGTGATCTCGTCGAGCTGTTTCCTCATCCCGGCGACGAGCTCCGCGGCCCTGTCGCCGTTGCCGGTGGCGGCGCCGAGGTCGGTGATCTGGTCGTAGGCCTCGTCGAGCTTGGTGGCGGTGGGCTCCAGCAGCACGGGGACGCCGACCTTGCCCAGCGCGGCCACGACGCTGTCGGCGTCGTTGGCGACCACGACCAGGTCGGGCTTCCTGGCGATGATCGCCTCCACGTTCGGCTTGAAACCGGACAGGTCGCTCTTCGGCGCCTCCGCGGGATGGTTGGACTGGTCGTCCACCGCCACGACCTGCGGTCCGGCGCCGATCGCGAACAGGCTCTCGGTGGCGGTGGGCGAGAGCGAGACGATCCGCTCCGGCCTCCTGGCGACGGCGACGGGGCCGTTACCCGCCTCGACGGTGACGGGGAATCCCGCCGCCGAGGGGGTGGCCGCCGCGCTCGCGGAGGTGGCGGGGGGCGAGGCGGAGGTGCTCTGGCCGCATCCGGCGAGGGTCAGCGCGGCGAGCAGGGCACCGGCGAGGGCGGCGGGGGCAGCGGGGGCAGTAAGGGCAGCGAGGGCGCTGCGTACGGGCCTCACACGAGGTCCTTTCAGTTGCCGGAACCGAGGGACCCGAAGGAGACGGGTCACCCTTTTCCACGAGGGTCGTCGTCGACGCGGCGGAGGCGACCTGGCTCGACCCCCGAGGGGCCATGACAGTTGCGGGACAGCGCCGGGCTCACACCGGACTTCGCTCACGCTGCGCGTCAGACGAACGGTATCAATCCCCTCGGAGGTCCCCCCAGGGTCCCCGGGGTCAGGGGGTTCTCGGCCCGGGTCCTGCGGCGAACCGTCCTCGGCCCGAGCCGCTCCTCAACCGAGCCGCTCCTCAGCCGAGCTGTTCCTCGGCGGCGGCGATGATCTCCTGCAGGCGCAGGCCGTGCGCGGCGTCCAGCGGATGGCCGCCACCGCGCCGTACGGTCAGCGCGAACTCGGCGAGCATGAGGGAGAAGACGTCGGAGCCCAGCCGGGTGCCGTCCAGGGACTCCCTGCCGAGACGCCCGTAGATCTCGACGTCGGAGGGCGGGTTCTCCCCCGGCACGCTCATGCACAGCGACGCCTCGCTGACCGCGCCGGTCTCGTGCTCCAGCAGCAGGCCGACCCAGCCCAGCGGGTTGCCGTGCGCCCGGACCCCGACGACCCTGCCGAGCGCCACGTCCAGCATGTCGATCATGTGCGGGCCGACGTCGAGGATCGCGCCGCGCTCCAGCCGCCAGGAGGTGGCGAAGGCTCCGCCGAGCATCGCCCCTGAGATGTTGGCCGCCCTCCCGCCGAACGGCTCGATGGCCGAGACCCTGGCCAGGAAGGCACGGGTGGCGGGCGAGTAACGCCAGGTGAGGACCATCTGCGAGGCCACGCCCGCCTCGGCGACCGCCTCGGCCAGCCGCCGGGCTCCGTCCAGGTCGGCGGCGAGCGGCTTCTCCAGCAGCAGCGCCTTGCCCGCCTTGGCGGCACGCACCCCCAGCTCGGCCTGGACCGCGGGCGGCACCGAGAACGCGACCGCCTCGCAGTTGTCGAAGAGTTCCTCGATCCGCTCGAAGACCGGGGCGCCGAACCTGGCCGCGGCCTCGGGACGACGGGCCCACACGCCCGCCAGACGCGTGTTCGGACCAGCCGCCAGCATCGGCGCGTGCACCATCTCGGCCCACGGTCCGGCGCCTACCAGACCCACAGATAACGTCACCGATCCAGTTTCGCACGCTCTCCCACCGTGATCGTGTGCCCCGGAGGGTGTTCCGCACCCAGCCGCCGGCGCGCCACCGACACGCCACCGCCAGGCCACCGATATGCCACCGGCGGGTCACCGGCGAGCCATTCGTACCGGCATGATGGGAACCACGATGAACCAGATGACTCTGTTGCGGCACGGCGAGACCGAGTGGAGCCGGGACGGCCGGCACACCGGGCTCACCGACCTGCCGCTGACCGCCAAGGGCGAGGACCAGGCGCGGGCGCTGGCCCCGCTGATCGCGGGCCGGACGTTCGACCTGGCCCTGGTGAGCCCGGCCAGGCGCGCGAGGGACACCGCCGAACTGGCCGGGATCGGCAACCCCGAGACCGAGCCCGACCTGTGGGAATGGGACTACGGCGGCTACGAGGGCGTCACCACCGCCACGATCCGCGAGAGCCGTCCCGGCTGGTACCTGTGGCGCGACGGTGTCGTCCCCGGCGACTCCGGCCATCCCGGCGAGAGCGCGGAGCAGGTCGGCGCCCGCGCCGACCGGGTGATCGCCCGCGCCAGGGCGGTGGAGGGGGACGTGGTCGTGGTCGCCCACGGGCACTACCTGCGGGTGCTGTGCGCCCGCTGGCTCGGACTGCCCCCGCGGGACGGGCGTCTCTTCCGTCTGGACACGGGGACCTACTCCCGGCTCGGCTTCGAGCACGGCGAGCCGGTGGTCCTCGCCTGGAACGCCCCCGTCTGACCCAGGAGGGGCCGGGGAGCGACCGGAGCCGGGCAGGGCGCCGAGAGGAGAGCCCCGCGCCCCGGGCCCGTGGGAAGCCTCCCGGCCCTCGCGTCCCGGCCGGGCGCGATCACGCCGTACGGAAGGAAGATCTCGTTCAGGCGGCGAGCTCGACGGGCTGGGGGCCCCGGCCGGTCAGCCATTCGAGGACCTTGCGATGCCCGTGGCAGGCGTCCTCGAAGTGACCCCAACGCCAGTAACGCGGCTGGTCGCGCACTCCGGTGACCCATGTGCGGTAGGACACCGGAGTGGGCGTACCCTCCCCGGTCGCCGCCGAGGCGACGCCGTAAGTGCGGATCACGACGCGCCCGCCTGGTGCGAACAACACGTCGTCGGCAACCGGATACAAGGTCATCTGGTCGAGCACGGTTTGAGCCCCCAATCACTGTGATCTCAAACTCTTCCGTGCCGATCCACTCCCCCGGTTACGTCACAGGCGCGCCACGGTTAACCTGGCGGCCCTGATGTAAAAACGGTGTTACACCGTTAAACCGTCGAACTCCCCATCCTTCACCCCGAGCACCAGGGCGCGAATCTCATCTCGCGTGTAGATCAGGGCAGGCCCCTCGGGGAAACGCGAATTACGGACCGCGATGCTGCCATCCGACAGTTCGGCCAGTTCGACGCAGTTACCCGTCGAGTTGCTGTAGCGGCTCTTGCGCCAGCTGGCCCCGGCAAGGTCAGTGGCGGGCATGCCGTTGTAGGTCTGCTTCATTTACATCTCTCTGAGAAGGTCGCCGAGGATCTCGGCGGTGCCCCCGGGCGTGGTGCTTTCCACGCACAACTGCTCCATGGCCGTGAGATATGGATCGATATCCTCACGTTTATCCAGGTAGAGGGCACCCCAGAGCTGCTCGACATAGACGACGTCCGACAGGTCGGACTCGGGAAACCGCAAGATGCTGAACGCACCACCCTCGGCCGCGTGCATGCCGAATCGGAAGGGCATCACCTGAAGGGTGATGTTGGGGAGCGAGGACACTTCCAGCAGGTGCTGGAGTTGTTCACGCATGATCTCCTTGCCTCCGATGGGACGCCTCAGGGCCGCCTCGTCGATAACCGCCCACAACCGGGGGCCGTCTTTCTTCGTCAGGCGATCCTGCCGCTGCATGCGCATATGCACACGACGCTCGATCTCCGCCTCCGGCACGTCCGGGTAGCCCAGCCGGATCACGGTGTGCGCGTAGGCGGACGTCTGCAGCAGGCCGGGAATGAACTGCACCTCGTAGGTGCGGATCATGTTCGTCGCCTCCTCCAGCCCCACGTAGGTGGTGAACCAGTGCGGCAACAGGTCGCCGTACTTGTGCCACCAGCCCGGGGTGTTCGCCTCGCGGACCATCTCCAGCAGGCCGCGCCGTTCTGCGTCGTCGAGCACGCCGTACAGGGTGAGCAGGTCTTCCACGTCACGTGTCTTGAAACCGACGCGGCCGAGTTCCATGCGGCTGATCTTGGACTCGGAGGCGCGGATGTGAAATCCCGCGGCCTCACGGGAGAGTCCCTTCTCCTCACGCAGCCGGCGCAGGCTCGCTCCGAGCATGATGCGCCGGACAGTGGAACCGGTACCGGGCGGATCCATGGACACGTAGTGCTCCTCGCTCGCTTTCCTGATCGACAGTCTGTCACTTCGTGACCTAAGAATCCTCGGCCACGACCAAGATCCCCTTTCGTCCGTAATCACCTAATCATGGGTAACGGTAGCGGTTGCACAGACCTTATGCACGTGCATTCGCTCTTGCACCTGCACGGGAGTTTGCAGCATGATGACGGCTGTGCAGTCCGCCCAAACCGCGCCCCCCCGAGCGTCAACGTCATGGACGGCGCTCGACTGGTGGCCCCCCGCCGGCTGGTGGCCCGATTCCGCGCGCGATCTCCTCTCCGGATCCCCGGCAGCCATGGCCAGCGCCACCTTCGTGCTCCCGCCCCACGCCGAGTCCGTCCACTCCGCCCGCAGCTTCGCGACGGGCACCCTCACCGGATGGAGCCTCGGTGAGCTGAGCGAGAACATGGAGCTGGTGGTCTCGGAGCTCGCCACCAACGCCTTCAGACACGGCCTGAGACTGGCCGAGTCACGCGCCAGGGAGCCGATCCGACTCTCCCTGCTCCGGCGCGGCGGGCTGGTCGCCTGCACGCTCAACGACCCGGGAGCCGGCTTCCCCGCGCTCCGCGACCCCTCCCCCCTCGACATCGGCGGTCTCGGGCTGCACATCGTCGAGTCGCTGAGCCTCCGCTGGGGCTGGGCACCGCTGGCCCCGTACGGCAAGATCGTGTGGGCCGTCCTCAGAACGGGCCTTCCCGAGGAGCCCGGCCCCCTCGACCGCCCGTAGTCCCCGTCCGTAGTTCCCTCACCGCCCGCGGTCCCCTCCCCGGGCGATCCGCCGAACCGGCCCCCTTCCCCCGGCCGGCCCGCGGAACGCCCTCCGGCCCGCCCGTACCCCCGGGTCCCCGGGTCTTCCCAGGGCCCGGCGACCTCTCCCGCTTTTCCAGGACCTCCACCGAACCCCTTCCGGACGGCGCCGCCCCTTCCCCTTCAGAGGCGCCGATCGGTCCCGGGGCCGCCATCCCTCCCGCCTCGCGGCCCCGGGACCGATCAGAACCGGACGTAGAGCTCTATAACGCATCGCATTCTGCGCGGTAGATGCCGTCAGAGATGCCCTCTGCATTACCGTGGATGTTTATGGCTCACGGAGAGTCCCCGCGCGAGATTCCTGAGAGAGCTGCGAGATGGACGATCACCTGCTCGGCTGGTTGAAAACCCTCGACGAAGAACGGCTCGCCCGAGTTCTGGCCAACCGGCTGGACGCCATCGCCCCACCGTGGCCGCGCCGCCTGGACACCCTGGCGCAGCGGCTGGGCAACGGGTTCGCGGTGATGGAGGTCATGCGCGGGTTGCCGCTGCCCTCGCTGGAGGTGGCGCAGGCGTCACTCGCCCTCGGCGAGCAGGCCGGGCCGGAGACGGTCGCCCGGTTCATGGGCGTGCCCGAGGCCGAGGTGTCGCCCTGGCTCGACCTGCTGTTCGACCACGCGCTGGCGTGGCCGGACGGCGAGGGCCGCATCCGGGTGGCGGAGGGGGTCGCCCGGTGGTGGGCGGCGCCCTGCGGGCTCGGTGAGCCGCTCCCCCACTATCTGAACTCCTGGACGGTCAGCGCCGACGCGCTGCGCGGGCTGGCCAGGACACTCGGCCTTCCGCACGGCCCCAAGCGGCGCACGGTCACCAGGGTCACCGAGATCCTCTCCGACCCGGCGCGGGTGACCGCGCTGCTGGAGAGGGCCCCGGAGGGCGCGCGGCGGCTGCTGGACGAGTTCGCCTGGGACGGCCCGGTCCGCGACGTCGACGGCGGCAGGTTCGTGGTGCCCGGCGCCCCCGAGAAGTGGGCGGCCGACCACGGGCTGCTCTTCCGTCCCAGCTGGAACGTGGCCGAGATGCCCCGCGAGGTGGCGCTCGCGCTGCGCGGCCCCGACTACCACCCGTCCTTCACCCCCGTCCCGCCCGACCTCGCCACCATGCCCGTCGACCCCGAGGCCGTCGACCACCTGATGACGCTGGCCGCCCCGCACGTGGTGGAGCGCTGCGCCGCCATGCTGGAGAACACCGCGAAGTTCCCGCTGCCGCTGCTCAAGGCGGGCGGGGTCGGGGTGCGCGAGGTCCGGCGGGTGGCCAAGGACACCGGCTGCGACGAGGACGAGACCCGGCTGCTGCTCGAGGTCTGCGCGGTGGCCCGGCTGCTGGCCTGGGACGAGTCCGCCGGCGGGCTGGTGCCCACCGAGAAGTTCGACCGCTGGCGGCTGGACGACGCCGCCGCCAGGCTCAGGGTGCTGCTGTCGGCGTGGTGGCGGATGGAGCGCTCGTCGCTGCGGAAGGTCGACGGCAAGTACGGCACGGTGCTCGGCGACGATCCGGCCGGAGCCATGGTCGCCCGCGCCCGGCGGGCGCTGCTCGGCGTGCTGGCCCGGCTGCCCGCCAGCACGGCGTGCACCGACCGGGCGGGGCTGGTCAGGTCCGCGCACTGGCACGCCCCGCTGCTGGACCAGTCGCTGCTGGCCGAGTGCGCCCCCGCGGTACTGGAGGAGGCCCGCATGCTCGGGCTGGTCGCCCTCGACACGATCACCGACCTCGGCCGGGCGATGGCCGGACTGGACGCCTTCCCGGGCGACGAGATCGACGACTCGTCGCCCATCGTGGAGAACGACCCCGTGCTGGTCGAGTGCTCCACCAGGGCGCTGGCCAGCGTGCGGCGGAGCGCGCTCTTCGGTGCCGACCTCACCGCCGTGGTGACCGGCCCGCCCGCCGGGGAGCTCGCCGAGCTGCTCGACCGGGCCGCGGAACGCGAGTCACGGGGCGCGGCCTCGGTGTGGCGGTTCACCCCGGCCAGCGTGCGCCGGGCCATGGACTCCGGCTACACCGCCGAGGGCCTGCTGGCCGACCTCGCGGAGGTGGGCACGGTGCCGCAGCCCCTCGACTACCTGATACACGACGTGGCCAGGCGGCACGGCGAGGTCACGGTGACCACGGTCGCCTGCATCGTGCAGGCCTCCGACCCGGCACTGCTCGCCGAGATCGCCGGGCACCGGCGGCTGGGCAGGCTGGGCCTGCGGCTGCTCGCCCCGACCGTGCTGGCCAGCTCGGTGCCCGCCGACAAGACCCTGGCGGCGCTGCGGGAGAACGGCTACGCGCCGGTGCCGATCGAGGACACCGGTGAGATCACCATCCGCAGGGCCCGCGTCGAGGAACCGCAGAACGGGCGGCTGATCCTGCTTCCCGGGGGCCGGGTGGCCGAGTTCGAGCAGCCTTCGTACCCGCTGGTGGAACCACCTCCCGACCCGCACGAGCACGCCCAGCGCCTGCTCGTCGCCGAGGGCGAGGCCTCCCAGTCCGCCGGCAGGACGTGGGCGGTCATCGGCCGGATGGCCTCCCGACTGCCGACCGCCCAGCAGTCGCTGCTCGGCTTCGTCGTCGACCGCGGCGTACGGGCGGCGATCACGCTGACCGACGGTCTGACCGCCACCATCAGCCACGGCGAGCTGCGCAGCGGCGTGCTCGACGCGTGGTGCGAGGAGGCGGGCGACTACCTGGAGTTCCCGCTGGCCGACATCGTCGAGGTCCGCGGCACCTACGCCTGATCCGGCTAGAGCTTCTTGGCCTTGGCGAGGTCGGCGTGGAGCTGCTCCAGCACGTCGGCGTAGCCCTGGTAGCTGTAGCGCTCCTCGGCGTGCCACTGGTAGACCTGCCCCGCCTTGACCGCGGGCAGCGCGGCGAAGGTCGGCTTCTTCTTCATCTCCTCGGGCCGCATCGACTGGGTGCGGGCGTCCACCAGGATCACGTCCGCGTCGTAGGTGTCCGCGTTCTCCCAGCTCAGGGTCTGCCAGAAGCCACCGTCGTCGACCTTCTCCGGCACCACCGGGTCCAGGCCGAGTTCCTTGAAGTAGCGCACGTCCGCGTGGTCGTCGGGGTTGGCCACCCACATCGCCTCCGGCCCGCCCGCCATGACCAGGATCTTCAGGCCCTTGGCCTCGGGGGTGGCGAGCGCGGCGGAGGCGGCGTCGAACCTGGCCTTGGCCGCGGTCACCTCGGGGGCGTCGAGGTCGGCGCCGAGAGCGGCCGCGACCTGCCCGTACCTCTCGATGAGCTTGGGCACCGACACCCCGATCAGGCTGACGCCGAGGGTGGGCGCGACCTGCTCGATGGTGGAGGTGGACTTCTGCGGCACGTACCAGAGGACGTCCTTGGTGTACATGCCGCTGACCAGCAGGTCCGGCTGGAGCGAGATGTACTTCTCGACGTTGAACTCGTCCCACGCGTTGCCGATGGACTCGACCTTGGTGATGTCGACGTCGCCGACCTGGGGGTCCTTCGTGCCGTCCTTGAGCTTGTGCGGCCCGAAGACGGCGACGGGGCGGATCCCGAAGTCCCAGAGGGCCGCGGCGGCGCCGACCTGGGCGACGACCCGGGCCGGGCGCCTGGGCGTGTCGATCTTCTTTCCACGGTCGTCGGTGAAAGTCCACGGGCCCGCCGCGGGGGAGGCGGCGGCCGGGGAGCCGCCCGGCGCCGCGGCCGTCTCCGCACCGCTGCCGCACGCGGCCAGGACGAACACGAGGCCGAGGCCCGCGGCCATGAATCCCCGCCGCGGCAGGACAGGTAGGGACATTTCCGACTCCAAAGGATAGGCTTACCTAAATGACTCATGCGTTAGATTAGCCTTGCCTAATCATTACCGACGAAGAGGGGTACCCGGTGAGCAGGGCCGCTGTGGCCACGGCCGCGTCCGACACGGTCGCGAAACCGGACGTGACGCGTCCGGAGCGAGCGGGAGGGACGAGACGCCGCTCGGTGGCGCTGGCGGCCGGGCTGGCGGCCGGGCTGGCCGCGCTGGTGCTGCTGGCGATGGTCAGCGTCGCGGTGGGCTCCCGCTCGGTCCCGCTGTCCACGGTGCTGGACGCGCTGCTCGCGCCCGACGGGTCCGCGGACCACACGGTCATCAGGGACCTGCGCGTACCGCGGACCCTGATCGGCATCGGCGTGGGCGCGGCGCTCGGACTGGCCGGCGCGCTGATGCAGAGCCTCACCCGCAACCCGCTCGCCGACCCCGGGCTGCTGGGCGTCAACCAGGGCGCCATGTTCGGCGTGACGGTCGCGATCGGGCTGCTCGGGGTGGGTGACCCCTCCCTCTACGTCTGGTTCGCGTTCGCCGGTGCGGCCGCCGCCGCCGCGCTGGCCTACGCGCTCGGCTCCGCCGGGCGGTCGGGCGGCGGGCCGGTGCGGCTCACGCTCGCCGGCGTCGCGCTGGGCATGGTCTTCAACGCCGCGGCCTCGGCGATCCTGCGGACCGACAACGCGACCTTCGACCGGATGCGGTTCTGGCTCACCGGCTCGCTCGCCGGGATCGGCGCCGACGTCGCGGTACGGCTCGCCCCGTTCCTCGCGGCTGGGCTGGTGCTCGGGCTGCTGCTCGCCAAGCCGCTCAACGCCCTCGCGCTCGGCGACGAGGCGGGGCGCGCGCTCGGCGTGAGCGTGGCCCGCACGCGCGGGCTGACCGCGATCGCCGTCACCCTGCTGTGCGGGGCCGCCACCGCCGCCGCCGGGCCCCTGTGGTTCATGGGGCTGGCCGTGCCGCACGCGGTTCGTGCCTTCACGGGGCCCGACCAGCGCTGGGTCCTGCCCTACACCGTCGTGCTCGCCCCCGTGGTGCTGCTCGGCTCGGACATCCTCGGCCGGGTGATCGCCGCCCCCGCCGAGGTGCAGGTGGGCATCATGTGCGCCGTCGTCGGCGCCCCGGTGTTCATCCTGCTCGCCCGCCGCCGGAGGCTCGCCGCCCTATGAGAACCATCCCGTCACCGGCGACCGCCCCGAAGGCCGCTCCCAAGGCCCTTCCCACCGCGCTGCGCCTGGGTTCCTGGTCGCTGCGGCTCTCGCCGCGCGGCCTCGCCGCCGGGACCGCCGTCACCGCCCTGGGAGTGCTCGTCAGCCTGGTCGCGCTGTCCGTCGGCGAGTTCACCGTTCCCATCCCCGACATCGTGGCCGCGCTGTTCGGCCAGGGGCCTCCGGCCGCCGAGCTCATCGTGGGCCGCCTGCGAGCGCCGCGTGTCGTGACCGGACTGCTGGTCGGCGCCGCGTTCGGGCTGAGCGGGGCCATCTTCCAGAGCCTGACCCGCAACCCGCTCGGCAGCCCCGACTTCATCGGCTTCACCGCCGGGGCCTCCACCGGGGGCATCGCCGCCGTCGTGCTGGGCGGCACCGCCTGGCAGATCGCCGGAGCCTCGCTCGCCGGGTGCGTCGCCTCCGCGCTGGTGGTGTACGCCCTGGCCTTCCGGCGCGGGGTGCAGGGCTACCGGCTGATCCTGGTCGGCATCGGGATCAGCGCGCTGCTGGTCTCCGCCGACTGGTACATGCTGACCCGCGCCAACATCAACGACGCCGCCACCGCCGGGGCGTGGATCACCGGCAGCCTCAGCGGGCGCGGCTGGGAGCACGCGATCCCGGTCGCGTACGCGCTGGTCCTGCTCCTGCCCGTCTGCGCCTGGCTGTCGCGCCCGCTGCGGATGATGGAGATGGGCGACGACGCGGCCAAGGCCGCGGGCATCCGCGTCGAACCGGTGCGCGCGATGGCCATCGTCGTCGGCGTGCTGCTGTGCGGAGTCGCCACCGCCGCCGCCGGACCCGTGATCTTCGTGGCGATGGCCGCGCCCCAGCTGGCCCGCCGGATCGCCCGCTCCCCCGGCGTCACCCTGGTCACCTCGGCGCTGACGGGCGCCACATTACTGGTGGGCGCCGACCTGGCCGCCCAGCGTGTCTTCGCGCCGGTGCAACTGCCGGTGGGAATCATGACCGCCGCGATCGGCGGCATATACCTGGTGTTTCTACTGCGAAGGGAACGACGTTGAGACTCTACGGCACCGGACTGACGCTCTCCTACGACAAGCGCGTGGTGGCGAGCGACCTGAACGTCACGATCCCCGACGGATCGTTCACCGTGATCATCGGCCCCAACGCCTGCGGCAAGTCCACCATGCTGCGCGCCCTGGCCCGCATGCTCAAACCCCGCACGGGGGCCGTCCACCTGGACGACGCCGTGATCACCTCACTGCCGTCCAAGGAGGTGGCGCGCAGGCTGGGCCTGCTGCCGCAGAGCTCGATCGTGCCCGACGGCATCACGGTCGCCGACCTGGTGGGCCGGGGCCGCTACCCGCACCAGCGGCTGATGCGGCAGTGGTCCCGCGAGGACGAGGTCGCGGTGGCGGCGGCCATGAGGTCGACCGACGTGACCGATCTGGCGGACCGCTGCGTGGACGAGCTCTCCGGCGGCCAGCGCCAGCGTGTCTGGCTGGCCATGGCGCTGGCCCAGGAGACCCCGATCCTGCTGCTCGACGAGCCGACGACCTTCCTGGACATCGCCCACCAGATCGAGGTGCTCGACCTCTGCGCCGACCTGCACGAGCGGGGCAGGACCCTGGTCGCCGTGCTGCACGACCTGAACCAGGCCTGCCGCTACGCCACCCACCTGATCGTGATGCGCGACGGCCGGATCGTCGCCGAGGGCGATCCCGCCTCGATCATCACGGCCGCGCTGGTGGAGGAGGTCTTCGAGCTGCGCTGCGAGATCATCGATGACCCGCAGAGCGGCACCCCGCTGATCGTCCCCGAGACCCGCCGCCGCACCCCCGTCCATACGTAGGCGCGACCGCGGGTCAGCCCTCCAGCGCGACCCGGCGGGCCAGTCCCAGGGGGAGCCCGCCGGAGCCGGCCAGCGTGTCGTGGAAGGCCCGCAGGTCGCCGCGGCCCGCGGCCAGGTAGTCGTCGCGGATGCGGTCGATCTCCAGAGCCCCGGTCAGGTAGGAGGGCGCCTGGGTGGGCCACGCGCAGTAGCGGTCGACCTCGCCCCTGGCCGTGCCGGGGGTGAGCGACGATTTCGTGGTCATGTACTCCTCGGCCTGCTCGATCGTCATGTCGCCGCAGTGCAGCGAGGTGTCGACGACGATGCGGGCCGCCCGGAAGAGCCGGAAGTCGAGGTGGGCGAGCTCCTGGGCCGGGGTGGTGAAGTAGCCCTGCTCGTGCATGAGCTTCTCGACGTACAGGCCCCAGCCCTCGGTGAGGTACGGGGTGCGGAACAGCTTGCGGGCGGGCCGGGGGTTGTCCGCCATCCACGACAGGTGCCAGTGGTGGCCGGGGTAGGCCTCGTGGACGGCGATGGAGGGCATCTGCGCCCTGGCGTTGGTACGCAGCCGCTGGCGGACCTGCTCCCCGGTGAACGAGGACGGGGTGAACGGGACGAAGAAGTGCCCGATCCTGGAGGTCGACAGGGGCGGGGGCGACATGTAGGAGGCGACGGCGACGATGGGCCGCTGGAACTCCGGCGACGGGACGACCCGGCACTCCTCTCCCCGCGCGAAGGTCACCAGGTCGCGCTCGCGGACGAACCTCCTGGCCCGCTCCGTCTCGGCCTCGTACTCGGCCCGCATGTCCTCCAGCGTCGGCGCGTGGTCGTCCTGGAGCTCGGTGACGGCCGCGTGCCAGTCGCCGGAGCCGCCGTCCAGCCTGGCGGCGACCTCGCGCATCCGCGCGTCCAGCTCGTCGTAGGCGGCCTGCCCCCGCTTGAGCAGCTCGTCGGCACCGTAGCCGAGCATCTCCCTCTCGCGCAGCAGGGTGGAGTAGAGCTCCTCCCCCATCCGCCAGGTGCCGGTCGCCCGGAACCCCTCGAGGAATCCCACCAGCTCGTCGAAGGCCGCCGCCGCGGGCTCGGCCGCTGCGGCCAGCCGGGCGCGCAGGGCCTCGTCGGCGACCTGGCCGGGGACCGTCTCGGTGAGGAAGCGCCGGGCGGTCCGCGACTGGCCCAGCCCTCGCGCGACCAGGAGCGGGGCCGCCAGGGCGGGATCGAGGTTGGCCCGGCAGGCGGCGATGACGTCCGGTACCTCGGCCAGCCGCGCGACGGCCGCGTCCACCAGCTCGACCTCGGTGGACAGCCGCTGCAGGAACGGCCCGAACATCGAGGAGAAGATCGGCCCCACGTAGGCGGCCGGGTCACGCCGCCAGACGGGCCACGCCTCGTACGCGAGCCCGCCGCGCAGCGTGGAGATGACCAGCTCCCGGTCGATCTCGTCCTCGAAGCTCTCGGACTCCTCGGAACCTCCGGGGGCCCCGGCGCTCTCGGGACTCTCGGGACTCTCGGTGCCCCCGGGTCTCCCGGGCGCCCGAACCTCCTGGAGCCGCTCCAGCCAGCGGCGCGCCTCCCGCTCCCTGGCGAGGATGCCGGACTCGGTGAAGTCGCCGAGAGTCCTGTCGTACCCCTGTGCGCCCGCGAGGTTGGCGTAGGCGGGATTCGCCGCCAGATACCAGTCGAGGAATCCGCTTACGAGCTCGGGAGACGTCATAACGCCGGATCCTACTCGGCGGGCGAATCCCCATCACCGGTGTTGTCGCCCGCCGATCTCCCGGTCCCCGGGTCCGCCCGGACCCCCCCTGGAGTCCCGCCGAAGACCCCCGCGCGGACCCGCTCGGTACCCCCGGACATATCCGAGTCCGCGGACGAGCGGGCTCGGCTCCGCGGTTCCCATAAACTTCATGCTGTGGGTGACCCGAAGTTCGAGATCCAGATGCTCCACGACCGTGTCATGGTCAAGATCGAGCAGGAGTCCGAGGAACGGCGCAGCACGGCGGGCATCGTCATCCCGGCGACGGTGAAGATGGCCAACCGCCTCGTCTGGGGTGAGGTCTGCGGCGCGGGCCAGAACGCCCGCGCGGTCAAGGTCGGCGACAAGGTCCTGTTCAACCCCGAGGAGCAGTACGAGGTCGAGGTCCACGGCCAGCTCTACCTGGTCATGCGCGAGCGTGACCTGCACGCCATCGCCACCCCGCAGACCGACAACGGCACCGGCCTGTATCTGTGAGGCCGGTGAGATCCGTGGGCCGCGCGGGTCATTTCCGGGTGTAGCCGAGATAGAGCTTGTTGGACCAGTCGGCGGCGGAGAAGGCGGCCAGGACCCGGGTGGTCTTGCCCTTGAGGGTGGACAGGACCACCTGGTAGTGGCCGGAGGCCGGGATGACGGCGATGAAGTGCTTCTCGTCCCACCAGCCCCACAGGGCCTTCGGCTTGATGCCGGGCACCTTGGCCGCGAGCTTGCCCGAGGTGCGGTCCCAGACGCAGACGTGCTCGGTGTGGCTGGACGGGCACCAGGTCATCAGGCCCCGCCCCGAGGGGGTGAAGGCGTCCTCCCCGCCGGCGGGCCTGCCGGTCTTGGCCAGGGTGCGGCGGATCGCGCCGTCCTGCCCGTAGAAGCGGGTGCCACCCGAGTGTTCGGCCACGACGTCGACGCCGTCGGAGCTCCACCGGAACCTCGCGGCCTTGTCGACATCGGCCACGGTCACCGTCCTGGCGGTCTTCGCGACCGCGTCGACGATCACGAACCCGGAGGTCACCCACGCGGATCCGCTCTTCCTCTCGACGGTCAGCACCGCCTTGCCGCCGTTGCGGTTCCAGTGAGCGTAGTGCGCGACGAGCGGCTTCCTCACCGTACGGATCCTGGTGCCCTTGGAGGTCGCCAGGTCGAGCAGGACGACCGAGTCGTAGCCGCTCTGGTAGGAGGTGGGCACCGCGAGGGCCTTCTTCCCCTTCGGCGCGACCGTGATCTCCTGGTAGGCGGTCTGCCGGGTGAACCCGGCCCCCCTGCGCAGGTAGGTCATCTTGCCGAAGGAGTAAGAGGTCACCCTGAGCGCGTCCTTGGAATCCTCCCGGACGGTGACCCGGGTGCCGGGCAGCACGATGTCGACGGGCGCGGCGGCGAACGCGACGGCTGCCGGCTCGGCGGCGTGCGCGGCGGCCGGAACCGGCACGATCACCGAGGCCAGGACGGCGAGGCAACCGAACAGCCGGTAGATCCCAGGAGTCACAGGCACGGCGGAATCCTAAGCCGGAAAGCCCTCAAGATCTTGATCTAGAACGAATCGGTTAGAACAGGTGTGAGAGAGACCGGCCGGGGTGAGGGGACACCGGAAGACGAGCGTTACGGGAGAACGGCGACACCGGGACGCGGAACCCGGAGTTCCCTTCGAGCCGGGGCCGACGCGGCGGGCAGACCGAAAACGAACGGCGATTTTACGGCGTCGGGCTCCAGCCCGTCCCCCGCCGTTTTCGCGGAGGGTCCGCGGCGCGCAAGGCAAAGTCACCGGCACCGGGCGGGGTGGATTGAGCCTCGGTGAGCCGTGTGGTCACGTTACGGCCCCTATCACCGATTAATGTCCTCCCATGAGGGATCGGTCAGGGGCACCCCGTTCCCGGGTGTCCACCGCGGCCGGTTACGCGGCGATGACGATCGGCATCCTGGACATCGTCAGGGCCGTGCTGCCCGCGTTCAGGAGGAGCCGGGTCGGCGAGATCGCCGGGTTCCTGCCCGGGACGTTCACCTCGCTCGCCCAGGCGGTCTCGCTCGTCCTGGGCGTCCTGACCGTCATGCTCGCCCACGGCCTGCGGCGCAGGAAGAAACGGGCCTGGCGGGCGGTGGTGGTGCTCCTGCCGCTGAGCGTCCTGGTGGAGCTCCTGCACGCGCACCGCCCCTTCACCGCCATCCTCAGCACGCTGGTCTTCGTCCTGCTTGTGATCAACCGGCACGAGTTCGACGCCCTCTCCGATCCCCGGACCCGCTGGCGGGCGCTGTGGAACCTCCTCGTCCTGGGCGTCCTGGACGTCGTCATCGGCTGGGCCGTGGTCAACGCCCACCCCCTGATGATCGTCGGCGACCCCGGTGCCGGAGAACGGCTCCAGCACGTGCTGCTCGGCCTCGTCGGGATGGAGGGCCCGGTCAGCTACTCCTTGGAGCGAACCGCCGACCTGGTCTACTACTCCCTCCTCGGTCTCGGCGCGCTCACCGCGGTGACGACCCTCTACCTCGTCCTGCGTCCGGAGCGGCCCGTCGCCGAACTGGACCCCGAGCAGGAGGAGGCGGTCCGCGAGCTGCTCGCCCGGCACGGCGCCCGTGACTCGCTCGGCTACTTCGCGCTGCGCCGCGACAAGAGCGTGGTGTTCTCCCCGACGGGCAAGGCGGTGATCGCCTACCGCGTGGTCTCGGGGGTCATGCTCGCCAGCGGCGACCCCATAGGGGACGTCGAGGCGTGGCCGGGCGCGATCAGGCGGTTCATGGAGGAGGCGGGGCGGCACGCCTGGGTGCCCGCCGTGATCGGCTGCAGCGAGACGGGCGGCGAGGTGTGGACCAGGGAGGGCCGCCTGTCCGCCCTGGAGATCGGCGACGAGGCCGTCATCGACGTCGCCGCCTTCACCCTCGAGGGAAGAAGCATGCGCAACGTCCGGCAGATGGTGAACCGGGTGGATCGCGCGGGCTACACCTGTCTCGTACGGCGGGTCGGGGACCTCACCGAGGCGGAGAAGGACCGGATCCGGCACGCCGCCGACTCCTGGCGCGGCACGGACACCGAGCGGGGCTTCTCCATGGCGCTCGGCCGTTTCGGCGACCCCGCCGACGCCGGATGCGTCGCCGTCACGGCGCACGGTCCCGCCGGGAGCACCTCGGAGGCCGAGACATCCGAGGGCGCGGTGGGTGGCGAGGACGGCGGGACCGGGCCGGGCGGGGACATCCGCGCCATCCTGCACTTCGTCCCCTGGGGAACGGACGGCATGTCCCTCGACCTGATGCGTCGCGACCACGCGGCCGACCCGGGCCTCAACGACCTGCTGATCGTCAAGGCCCTGCAGGCGGCCCCGGCCCTCGGTGTGAGCACGGTCTCGCTCAATTTCGCCTTGTTCCGCGCCGCGCTCGCCAGGGGCGAGCGGCTGGGCGCCGGCCCGATCCTCCGCCTCTGGTACGGCGTCCTGGTCTTCCTGTCCAGGTGGTTCCAGATCGAGTCGCTGTACCGGTTCAACGCGAAGTTCCAGCCGCTGTGGAAGCCCCGCTTCCTGGTCTATCCCGCGGCGCGGGACCTTCCGCGAATCGGCATGTCGGCACTCCAGGCGGAGGCCTTCATCTCCCTCCGCCTTCCCGCGACCGTCTCGCGCCGCGTCAGGAGCCTCCTCCCGGCATGCTTCCGCACCTCACGCATTCCATGATCATGGTGACGCGGTGCCGCCGGTGCTCGTAGAACCGGTGACCGAGCGCCGTCACGACGAGCACCCCGCCGAGCAGCAGAAGCATGAACGGCCCGTACTTCTCGTGTCCTATCAGGCCCATGACCAGATGGGCTATACCGGCGGCGACGATGATCGCGCCGACGTTGAGCAATTCCCTGTTGAGCGTCCACCCCGAGGCGGATCGTTCCCGTTCCGTCTCACTCATGCGTCCAGGCTCACCACCGTCGGTTACGGTCCGCCTCGGATCCCGTCACCACGATGTAAAACACCGGGCGTCCTCCCGCGCCGGCGAACGTGTGAACCCTGTGATCCAGCGGGAAACACGCTCCAGCCGGGACAGGCGACCGGCGAGGGCGCCCGTCAGCCACCGAGTCTGCGGAACGTACGCGTCGACAGGGGCAGGAAGACGGCGATCAGCAGCAGCGGCCAGACCACGGCCATGAGCGTGGCGTTCTGCGTGACCCAGGACCCACCGCCCCAGCCGGGGTTGTCGAAGAGCTGCCTGGCGGCCGTGGCGGTGGCCGAGAGCGGGTTCCACTCCGCGATCGCGCCGAGCCAGCCGGGCATGGTGCTGGGGTCGACGAACACGCTGGACAGGAAGCCGACGGGCCAGACCAGGATCTGCACGGACGTCACCACCTCCGGCCCTCCCGCGACGAGGCCGATGAAGATGCCCACCCAGATCAGGGCGAAGCGCAACAGCAGGAGCAGGCCCACGGCGGTCAGCGCCGCGGACGGTCCTCCTCCGGCGCGCCACCCGAGCAGCAGCCCGGTCACGATCATCACGGTCAGCCCGACGGCCGAGTTGAGCATGTCGGCGATCCCCCGGCCCATGACGACCGCGGAGGCGCTCATCGGCATCGACCGGAACCGGTCGGTCACCCCCTTGGCCGCGTCGGTGGTGACCGCCATCATCGTGCTCTCCAGGCCGAAGAGCATCGTCATGGCGAACATGCCGGGGATCAGGAAGTCGAAGTAGTCTCCGCCGGGGACGCCGATGGCGCCGCCGAACAGCCCCCCGAACATCAGCACCATCATGATCGGGAAGAACCATCCGAGGATGACCGGTCCCGGCCGGCGGACCCAGTGGTTCAGGTCGCGCAGGGTGATGGTCCAGGAGTCGGCCAGCGCCCAGCCGAACCGGGACATCGGGGATCCGGCGGGCAGGGTCGAGGTCGTCGTGCTCACGGGGATGCCTCCGTACCGGGGATCGGGGTCGTCGCGCTCACGGGAATGCCTCCCGTACCGGGGATCGGGGTCGTCGTGCCCGCGCGGGCGCCCGCGCGGAAGAGGGCGGCGCTCAAGCGGACGCCTCCGTACGGGTGGCCGGGAGCCGCCGGGCCCCTTCTCCGCCGCCCGTCAGGTGGAGGAACACCTCGTCGAGCGTGGGGCGGCGCAGCGTGACGTCGAGCGGTTCGATCCCGGCGTCACCGAGCGCGGTGGCCATCGTGACGAGGGCCCGGGTGCGCTCGGCGACCGGGACGCTGACCCGGCGCGCCTCGGCGTCCACGTGGACCTCGCCGGACGCGACCCGTGCCGCGAGCGCCTCCGTCGCGGCCACGTCCGCCTGGTCGGCGAGGACGAGGTCGAGCCAGTCGCCGCCGATGGCGGCCTTCAGCTCCTCGGGGGTGCCCTCGGTGACGACCCGGCCCGCCCCCAGCATGGTGATCCGGTCGGCCAGCCGATCCGCCTCCTCCAGGTACTGGGTGGTGAGCAGCACGGTCGTGCCGGAGCCGACCAGGTCGCGGACGGCCGCCCACACCTCCTGGCGGGCGGCCGGGTCGAGGCCGGTCGTGGGCTCGTCCACGAAGAGCACCGGGGGCGCCACGATGAGGCTCGCCGCCAGGTCGAGCCGCCTGCGCATGCCGCCGGAGTACTTGCCGACCGGCCTGCCCCCGGTGCCGGCCAGCGAGAAGCGCTCCAGCAGCTCGTCGGCCCGCCTGCGCGCCCTGGCGGCGGAGAAGTGGTTCAGCCTGCCGAACATCACCAGGTTCTGCCGCCCGCTGAGGACCTCGTCGACCGCGGCGTACTGGCCGACCAGCCCGATCCGCTCGCGTACCTGCCGCGCCTGCGTCCGGACGTCGAACCCCGCGACACTCGCCCGGCCCGAGTCGGGGCGCAGGAGCGTGGACAGGATCCGGATCGCCGTCGTCTTGCCCGCGCCGTTGGGCCCGAGCAGGCCGCAGACCGTTCCGGCCGCCACCCGCAGGTCGAACCCGTTGAGACCCGTCCCCTCGACGGCACCGGCGTAGTTCTTGCGCACCTCGTGCGCGGCGATCGCGAACTCCGTCGCTCTCACAGCCACCCGTTTCACCCCTGCTTTCGCCTGTCTTCCCGCCCGGCGCCGTCGCGCCTCCATCGCGTATAGCGTACCGTACATCGTACGGCTCAGTTACGGTGGTCCCAACGACGAAAATCTGGAGACCGTTCCTGTGAGTGCGAAGAAAGCTTCCGACGCCGACCCGGCACGCAGCCTGGCGCTCCTGTGGGGATCACACAGCAAGCCGGGGCGTTCCGGGCTGACGGTGCGCTCGATCGTCCTGGCGGCCATCGAACTGGCCAACGACGAAGGGCTCGACGCGGTCTCCATGCGGCACGTCGCCGAGCGGCTGGAGGTCGGGACCATGTCCCTCTACACCCACGTCCCCGGCAAGGGGGAGCTGGTGGACCTCATGATCGACACCGCGTACGGGGAGCTCTACGACGACGTGGACGCCCCGTCCCGGCAGCCCGGCGGGTGGCGGGGCGGGCTGGAGTTCATCGCGGCCCGCAACTGGGACCTCTACCGGCGCAACCCGTGGTTGCTGCAGATCATCGACGTCCGCTCCACCCTGGGGCCGAACGCGTCACTCAAGTACGAGGCCGAGCTGCGCCCGCTGGAGGGCACCGGCCTGTCGGACGTCGAGATGGACTCCGTCCTGGCCCTGGTGCTCAGCCACGTGGAGAGCACCGCCAGGGCCAAGGCCAACCAGGCCCGCATCCAGGAGGAGAGCGGGATCACCGACGTCGAGTGGTGGCTGTCCAACGCCCCGATCCTCGACAAGATCATGGACACCGCCCGGTTCCCCCTCGCCTCCCGCGTGGGCCGGGCGGCCGGAGAGGCCTACCAGTCCGTCGCCGACCCCGTCCACGCCCTCACCTTCGGCCTGGAACGCATCCTGGACGGAATCGCCGGTCTGATCGCGGGCCGGGATCGCCCGTGACACCGAAGGGTCTCCGGCCGGAGACGCGGTCATCGGAGACAAGTGGCCGGAAACAGAAAAACCGGGGTGCGCGGGACGGGAACGCCCTCGGTAGCCGTTCCCGTCCCGCACACCCCGGCGGGCCGGTCTAGTAGTAACCGGTGCCCGTGATGGCGGCGGTCTGGTTGCCCATGTTCTTCACCCGGTAACGGATGCACGGGGCGGGCGGGGAGGTGCTGGCGGCGACGTACGCGGCGTGGTCGTTTGCGGCGATCGGCACCGTCCCGATGTACCTGCCACGGCAGTTAGCGATCTTGACCTTGACGGGCACGCTGTTGGTGTCGAGCTTGACCAGCACGTTTCCGTTGTACTGGGCCGCGGGAACGAGCTCGGGCGTGAGGAACACCTCCTCGCCGGGCTGGACCCTCGCGGCCAGGTTGACGTCGTCGGCGTGGGCGGGGGTGCCGGTCAGTGCGACGGCTCCGGCGGCCGCCAGGACCAACATCGAGGACAGGGCGCGCATAGAACGTCACTCTCCTTATTCGTCTCTGCCGATCCGTCCCTGCGGATCGGACGTGGAGACACTACGGAGAGTCACATCCGGGAAAGATAACGAGGTGGGCGGACCTGGGTAAAACTCCGGGGAGCGCCGGTTTCCCTCCCGGACACACGGCGACATCGGCGGCCGAAGTATCGCCATCGCCATCGCCGATGGGCAATCACCCTGAATCAGGTACGAGGCGAAGCCGCCGGGACCGGAACCGGCCTACCGGGTGAGGAGCTTCTGGGCCTCGACGACCAGGTCGAGGTCGAAGCTGAGTTTGAGGCCGTAGTAGACGATGGCGGTGGCGGTCGCCGCGGCGGCGAGGACGACCAGGATCTTGACCGTCCAGCCCCGGCGGCCCAGCCAGGCCGTCCAGGCCGACAGGGTCCGCTTGCCGAACTCCAGCAGCCGGTGGGCCCAGTGGAACTCGGTGGCCAGCACCGCCAGTCCCGCGAAGACGACGAGCCAGCCGGGACCGGGGAAGGGCACCATGATCAGACCGCCGATGACCAGCACGGCGCCGATGGCACCGATGACGATCTTCAGGGTGAGGCGGCCCGCGCGGGTGGACCTGATCCCGTCGAGCCGGCCGTGGATGCCGGACCGCTCGGCCGCGACGTCTTTCAGCGCGTCGGCGTCGCCCGTCTCGATCCCGCCGTCACCTCGGCCGCCCGTCTCGCCCCGCACGCCGGCGGTGCCGTCCTCGCCCCGCACGCCGGCGGTGCCGTCCTCGCCCCGCACGCCGGTGGTGCCGGTCTCAGACAGCCGCCCGGCTGAGCCGTGAGGCTCGCGCACCCCATCTGAGATCGTCATGTTCTCCCCAGGACAGTCGTTTCTTCCACAATAGGCTCTGCTGGGCGGACCGGACCCGCTGACGTACTCAGATCATCCTCAAGGGGGAGGGCAGGGGGTCCTCCGGGCGGAGAAACCACGAGATCATCGCGACGGCCCCGCCACGCCCGTTCGGGGCGCGGCGGGGCCGTGCGGGCCGTCGAGGCCGGGGTACCCGGCCGCTGTCAGGCCACTGTTCAGGTAGCGGTGCAGGTGACGGTGGACGGAACGCCGTTGGTGCCGGTCCAGGAGGCGTTGAAGCCGAACACCGTGGAGGCACTGGCGGCCAGGTTGCCGTTCCAGTTCACGTTCCGCACGGTGACGTCGGCACCGGTCTGGGTGTGGACGCCGCTCCAGAGCTGGCTGATCGTCTGGCCGTTCGGGAACGACCACCTGACCGTCCAGCCGGTGATCGCCGAGGTTCCGGTGTTCCGCACCGTCACCTCACCCTGGAAGCCGGTCGGCCAGGAGTTGGCCACCCGATAGGTCGCGGTGCAACCGCCGGTGACGGGTCCGGTGAGGGTCTTGAAGGTCACCGGGACCGAGGCGGTGGAGCTGTTGCCCGCCGCGTCGCGGGCGATCACATAGAAGGTGTACGAGGTGTCGGCGGCCAGCCCGGTCAGCGCGAACGACGCCGAGGTCGGCGAACCGACCTTCACATCCGTCGCCCCCGCCTCACGGTAGACGTCGTAGCCGCTCACCCCGACGACGTCCGTCGAAGCCGTCCAGGTCAGCGTCGCCCCCGACGAGGTGATCGCCGAGGCCACCGGAGTGCCGGGCCTGGTCGGCGGAACGGTGTCGACGGGCGGGACGGTCCCGCCGGTGTCGGCGTACACGATGCCGCGGCCGTTGGTGCCGAGGTAGACGCGGCCGTAGACGCGCGGGTCGCCGGTGAGAGCCTCCCCCGCGTTGCCGTACTGGTGCTCGTCGTCGTTGATCCTCACCCAGCTCGCGCCGGTGTCGTCGGAGCGGAAGACGCCGGTCACGCCGCCGATCGTGGCGACGGCGTACAGCGCCTGGTAGCCCCCGGCGGAGGCGGACTTGCCGAAGCCGATGTTGACGGCGCTCGTGACGCCGGACAGCTTGGTGAACGACGCGCCGCCGTTGGTGGAGTGCCACAGGCCCGAGGCGGCGCCGGTCTCACTGGGGGGGCCGGCCAGCCAGATGTCACCCTCGCGGCCGGGTACGGCCTTGAACTTGACGTTGCCCTCGGCGGGCAGCCCGGTGGCGGCGGTGGCCGTGAAGGAGGCGCCGCCGTTGGTGCTGGCGTAGAACCTTCCGCCGCTGAAACCGTAGAACTTACTGGAGTTCACCCGGTCGGACTCGACGACGGCTCCCGTCGGCAGTCCGGTGGAGGCGGTCCAGGTGTTGCCGAAGCCGACCGAGTGGTGCACGCCCACGCCCTTGGGCGCCCAGACGAACCGGGAGCCGTCGGCCGCCGCGGCGATCGTGCCGCCCTCGTTGATCCCGCCGGGTTCCGTGCCCTGGAACCAGGTGGCGCCGCCGTCGGTGGAGAACGCGGCGTGGCTGTCGTTCGGCCGGTCGGCGTCGGTGAAGTTGCCCGCCCTGACCATGACGGCCGGGTTGGTCTCGGCGTAGTCGAGGCTGGTCGTCGAGGTGAAGACCGGCGAGGTGAACAGCATGGGCGGCACGGCGTCGAGGTCGGTGTGCCGGAAGCCGCCGAGGTCGCCCAGGGCGCTGACCAGCGGCGCGCCGGACGGCGGGCTGATCAGGTCGAGGACGGCGGTCTCCTCGAGCCCCTTGACCATGGGCTTGATGGTGAGCTTGCCACCGGTGTCCCACTTCTTGAGATCCTCGGTCCCGTAGATGGTGGCGCCGGTGCCGTACATCATCCGGTTGCCGTCGAACGGGTCGATCTCCAGCGACTCCGTCATCCAGCCGAGCTTGGGCGTCGTCTCCGGTGGCTGCGGGTTGGTCCCGAAGGTCAGCCACGGCGAGGAGGAGATGTCCATCGTGTAGCGGAAACTGCGTTCCGGGTAGGAGGTGAAGTCCCAGATGCGGGTCCAGGTCACGCCGGAGTCGGTGGACCTGAAGAAGATCACGTCCGGCCACCAGGAGATCTGGGTGGCGACCATGATCGTGCCGGGGTTCTGCCGGTCGATCGTGAGGCCGCTGTAGCCGAAGTAGTCGTCGGCCGAACTGGACGGGACCGGGCTGATCCGGGTCCAGGCCCCGGTGACGGTGTCGAGCTTCCACACGTCGCCCTTGGCGCCGTCATAGGGGCCCGCGGTGTCGCTGGTCGCGATGTAGAGGGTGTGGTTGACGTGGTCGAGCACGCCTTTGTGCGCGATGTAGCCGGTGGGCTGCCCGGCCACCCTGCTCCAGGTGGTCCCGCCGTCGGAGGAGCTGTAGACGGTGTTCTGCTTGTCGGCGACGCCGACGTAGATCTTCTGCGTGGTGTTGCCGGCGGTTGCCGAGCTGGGGTCGAAGGTCACCCAGACCACGCCCGGACGGTGGCTGGTATAGCCGTTGGGGTCGGAGGGGTTGTCGGCGTAGTTCCCCGGGTTGGGGAAGCTCGCGACCTTGGCCCAGGTCACGCCCTTGTCGGTGCTGCGCCACAGGCCGTTGCCCTCGGGCGCGCCGAGGTAGACGACGCTGTTCCTGTTGGGGTCGACGGCCAGCCGCTCGCCCATCCCCCGGCCGGGCATGTTGCCGCCGAGCTTGAACGGCAGCGGCGTGGCCTGCCAGGTCGCGCCCCTGTCCGCGGAGCGCAGGATGGCCCCGTTGTTGGGGTCCCAGCTGTTGGTGTACATCCCGGCGGCGACGTAGACCCGGTTGGTCTCCACCGGGTCGGTGGCCAGGCTGACCACGCCGTTGTATCCCCACTTGTCCCAGCCCACCCAGTCGAGCAGCGGGGTCCAGCTCTTGCTCGACTGCTCCCATCGATACGCGCCGCCGATGTCGGTGCGGGCGTAGATCAGGTCCTTCTCCTTCTGGTTGAAGATGATCCCCGGCACGAACCCGCCGCCGTCGATCCTGACGTTCTTCCACTCGTACGGTTCGGCGGCGGCCGCCGAACCGGCCCCGGTCACCACGGTTCCCGTCCCGGTCACGGCACCGGACGCGGCACCGGACGCGGACGCCTGGGCGCTCCCGCCCCCGACGGCCGCGCCGACCGACGCGCACGCCACCGCCACGGCGGCGAGCATGCTGAACAGCCTTCTTCGCATGTACGGCTTCCCTTCGCAATGCAACAGACAAACCGCCATGCACGATCAGGTGACGGGACCCTGACCTTCGACCGCCCACGATGTGCGTGCATGAACGCCCAGAGGTTCACATGCCGGACCCCGGGTCGTCAATAGTTTGAACAGACAACTAACAAACCTGTCGCGGGCCACGGTGAAACCCTCGGCCACCGGCACGGAAGGCCCGGAGTTCCGGCCCCTCCCGCGTCCCGCGGCCCGGCCTACTGCGCCCCGCAGGAAGCGCCGCCTTCCCGGGGAGGGAGCATCAACCGCGAGCCGGGCCCCCGCGCGGCGGCCACGTCGCCGGGGTTGGCCAGCGCGCAGCGGTCCAGCGAGAGGCAGCCGCAGGCGATGCAGTCGGTCAGGCCGTGCCGGAGCCGTTCGAGCTGCTTGATGCGGTCGTCGAGCTCGTACTGCCACATCGTCGAGAGTCTCGCCCAGTCATCCCTGGTGGGGGTGCGCTCGTCAGGGAGGGCGGACAGCGCCTCCTGGATCGTCTTGAGGGGGATCCCGACCCGCTGGGAGACCCTGATGAAGGCGATCCTGCGGAGCGTGTCGCGAGGGAAACGACGCTGGTTGCCCGCGGTGCGGCGGCTGCGGATCAAGCCCTTGGCCTCGTAGAAGTGGAGGGCGGAGACCGCGACCCCGCTGCGAGAGGAGAGCTGGCCGACGGTCATCTCCGGATTGTTGGGCATGCGCCAGTCTAACTTGACCTCAATCAATATTGAGGTTGCAGGGTGGGGGCATGACATTCGCGGAGACGGAAAGAGGGGGAGCATGACATTCACGAAGGCGGAACTCGCCTATCTCGCGGAGCAGCGCCTGGGCCGCCTGGCCACGACGGGCCCCGGCGGCTCCCTGCAGAACAGCCCGACCGGGTTCCGCGTCGACATCGAGACCGGCGTCGTCGACATCTACGGCCGCGCGATGGGCACCACCAGGAAGTTCCACAACGTCCGGACGAACCCGCAGGTGGCCTTCGTGGTGGACGACGTCGCCTCCACCGACCCCTGGCGGGTCAGGGGCGTGGAGATCCGCGGCGAGGCCGAGGCCGTCGAGGACCACGATCCGCCCTCCCCGTACTTCAGCCGGGAGATCATCCGCATCCACCCCAGGCGGATCATCTCCTGGGGCGTCGACCCCGCCCAGGAGGGCATGAAGGGCCGCGACGTCTGAATCCCCGCACCCGGGGGCGCTTCCCCTGCGGGGCGGGCGAATCAGGTAAGAATGGCGCATGACGAGAGCACTGGTGCTGGGTGGCGGAGGCGTGGCGGGCATCGCCTGGGAGGCCGGGATCATCACCGGTCTGCGCCGGGCGGGCATAGAGCTGGGAGGGGCGGACCTGGTCGTCGGCACCTCCGCCGGATCGGTGGTCGGGACGCTCGTCGCCACCGAGGCCGACCTGGAGAGCTCGGTCGGCGTCCAGGCGGACACGGAGGTCGCGACCGTCTCCGCCGTCGACATGGAGGCGGTCATGACCGCCTTCAGCCTGCTCTACGACCCGTCCCTGGACCCCCAGGAGGCCCGGCGCCGGGTCGGCGAGATGGCCCTCGCGGTGAAGGACACCGGCGCCAGGATCGAGACGATCGGTAACCGGCTGCCCGTCAAGGAGTGGCCGGAGCGCCGACTGCTGATCACCGCCGTCGACGCGGGGACCGGCGAGTTCGTGGTCTGGGAGCGCGGCTCGGGGGCGCCGCTGGTGTCGGCGGTCGCGTCCAGCTGCGCGGTCCCGTGCGTGTTCCCGCCGGTGGAGATCGGCGGGCGCCGCTACATGGACGGCGGGGTCCGCTCGGCCACGAACGCCGATCTGGCGGCGGGCAGTTCCGCCGTGGTCCTCCTGGAACCGCTGGCGCACGCCTCGCCGAGGGCGCGGCTCAAGGCCGAGCTCGCCGAACTGGGTGACGCCGCGATCGCCCACGTCGTCCCCGACGAGGCGTCGGTCACCGTGTTCGGCGCCAACGTCCTCGACCCGGGCCTGTGGCGCCCCGCCTTCGAGGCCGGTCTCGCCCAGGCGCCCGCCGTCGAGGAGAGCGTGGCCAGGGTCTGGAAGGACTGAGATCGGCGTGAGCGGGGTGGCACCACTGTGGGTGGTGAGCGGGCCGCCGGGAGGTGGGAAGTCGACCGTCGCGGCGGCGCTGCTGGCGCTGCTCGACCCGGTTCCCGCGCTGCTCGACAAGGACACCGTCTACGGCGGCTTCGTCGCCGCCACCCTTCGCGCCCACGGCCGCGACGACGGGGAACGCGAGGGCCCCTGGTACGACGAGCACGTCAAGCGTCACGAGTACGAGGGGCTGACCGAGGTCGCCCGGCAGATCCGTTCGCACGGCTGCCCGGTGATGCTGGAAGGTCCCTTCACCACCCAGGTGCACGACGCGGCGGCGTGGGAACGCTGGGCCGGACGGCTGGGCGGGCCGCCCATACGTCTCCTCTGGATCCGCTCGGACGGTCCGACGCTGCGTTCCCGGCTGGAGGCCAGAGGTCTCGCCAGGGACGCGGGCAAGCTCGACCGCTTCGAGGACTACCTGCGGGCCATCAGGGTCGACGAACCACCCGTCGTGCCCCACGACGAGATCGACAACCGGCCCGGCGCCCCCGCGCTCACGTCACAGCTGGACAGGCTCGTCACCTCCTGGGAGACCGCCCGCCCCTAGCCTCGTGCCCCGGACCTCACGTCCCGGACCCGGCACGTCTCCCGCGCGTGACCTCACGGCCGGTCGCCGCGCGGGTACGCCCCGCCGAGCCGAGCCGAGCCGAGCCGAGGCGTCCGGCTCCGCGCACGGCGTCACGGACGGCCGCGCGACGACGGGAGACGGGCTTCGGGGAGCGGGATCACGGAACCTGGAAGCGGTCGTCCCTGGCGTCGGTGATCGCCATGTGGCCGGGCAGGTGACCGATAGCGAAGGACACCCCGCTCGCCATGACGGCCGCCTGCGGCGTCACCCCGCAGGCCCAGAAGACCGGCGTCTCCCCCGCCCGCACCTCGACGGGGTCGCCGAAGTCGGGCACGCCCAGATCGGCGATCCCGATCTCGCCCGGGTCGCCGACGTGGATCGGCGCCCCGTGCACGGCCGGATACCTCGCGGTCACCCGTACGGCGGCCGAGACCAGGGAGGCGGGGACCGGGCGCATCGAGACGACCAGCGGGCCGCTCAACGATCCCGCGGGACGGCAGGCGATCGAAGTGAGGTACATGGGCACGTTCGTCCCCGCCTCGATGTGCCGCACCGGCACCCCGGCCCTCAGCAGGGCGTCCTCGAAGGTGAAGCTGCAGCCCAGCAGGAAGGCGACCAGGTCGTCCCGCCAGACGTCGCGAGCGTCGTCGACGTCGGCCACGGCCCTGCCGTCCTCGTAGACGCGGTAGGCGGGCAGGTCGGTGCGGAGGTCGCCGCCGAACAGGCCGGTGCTCACCGCGCCGGGGTCGCCGACGTCCAGGACGGGGCAGGCGACGGGGTTGCGCTGGGCGAACAGGAGCAGGTCGTAGGCGAGCTCGCGGGGCACGGCGAGCAGGTTGGCCTGGGTCCAGCCCCGGCACCACCCCGCGGTGGGTGCCCGCAGCCCCTCCCTGAAGTGCTTACGGGCCTGCGCGGGGGTGAGCGCCGCTACGTCCATCAGCGGATCATAGCCTCGGCCCCGCCCCCCGGCCAGAGTCCCTCACCCGCGCGGGAAACGCGCGACCGGCCTCCGCCGGTACGCGACCGGGCGACGCGTCCCTCACCCGCGCGGGGAGTGCGCGAGCGACCTCCGCCGGTACATGATCAGGCGACGGCGTCCCCGCCCGCACGGGGAACACGGGTGCCGGACACCGGCGGCTCCGGCGGCTCCGGCGGCTCCGGCGGCTCCGGCGGCTCCGGCGGCTCCGGCGGCCGGAATATCGGCGAAGCCCGAATCCCAGGAATCTCGGATATCGGACACCACCGTCAGACCGAGGCCAGGTGCAGTGGGAGTTCTCTAGACGAGACGGCCGGGAAAGCGCTAAAGGATGTCCATAAACATCCCGATCAAAGAGCCAAAATCCCTTTTGGAACGATTCGACAAAATTGAGTTACATTTCATGACATGTTTGCATTGCAGCTATAACGTCCCGGCCTTACGTTCCCGGTATGGATCTCGAGCTCCGACACCTCAAGATCGTGCGCGCGGTGGCACAGGCCGGTAGCGTCACCAAGGCCGCCACCCACCTCGGATTGGCCCAACCCGCTCTGACGGCGCAGCTCAAACGGATAGAGCGGGTTCTCGGGGGAGCTCTTTTCGAACGCGACCACAACGGCGCCAGGCCCACGCCTCTGGGGCAGCTGGTCCTGTCACGCGCGATGGTGCTGCTGCCCGCGGCCCGCGAGCTCCAGGAGGAGGCACTTCGATTCGCCAACGCGAACGCCGACATCCCCAGCTACCGGCTGGGCGCCACCCACGGACCGATACTCGGCGGTCTGATGGACCGCCTCGCCACCGCCTGGCCGTCCACCCCGGTGAGCACCCACACCTCCTGGTCCGCGAGAGAGCTCACCGCCATGGTGATGCTGGGCCGGATCGACTTCGCGTTCATCGGCGCCTGCGGGGAGAGCCCTCCGCCGGTGGAGGGGCCGGTGGTGTGGTCGACCGTGGGCACCGACCCGGTCTTCGTACTGCTCAACGAGGACCATCCGCTGGTGGACAGGGAGGAGGTGGAGCTCGCGGAGCTGGCCGACGAGCAGTGGACGGTCACCCCCGGCGACAGCTGCTTCGGCGACTGCTTCGCCACGGCCTGCGCGCGCGCCGGCTTCACTCCCAAGACCATCTACGAGACCGACGTGGCCACCTGCATGCACCTGGCCAAGGTCGGCCGTGCCGCCGCGCTGTGCCAGGCGACCTTCCAGCCCGCCGAAGGGCTGAAGCTGGTACCGCTCGCGGGAGCTCCGCTGCGCTGGCGGCAGCTGCTCGGCTGGCACCCGGAGGCGTCCAGCGCCGCGATCGCGACGTCCATCCTCGAACACGCGAAGGCCGCGCATTCCGACGCGATCGGGCGGAGCAGACGATACGCCGCGTGGCTGGCCGGGAACCCCGGGCTGGGCACCTCTCCATAACGTGACGATAGGAGACATCTGGTAGAGGCGCGCCTCATGTGTACGCCGTTACTTTGGCGGCACCCCCCCACATGAGGAGAGAACCCATGCTCCGCAGAAGTGCCGTGACAGCGGGCTTCGCGCTCGCTGTCGCGATGGTGGCCACCCCCGCCACCGCCACTCACCAGGGACCCGGCGAGCCCGCCGCCCCGTACACCCTCGCCGAGGCCCGGACACTGGTGCAGGCCACCGCCAAGCCGTCACCGGGCCTGGTCGACGCCGTCCGGCGCGACCTCGGAGGCACCGCCGAGCAGGCCGCGGCCAGGCTGATCAACGAGGCGGCCGCCGCCAAGATCGAGCCCGCCCTCCGCGGGCGGCTCGGCGCCTCCTTCGCCGGATCCTGGGTGACCGGTCCCACCTCCGACCTGGTGATCGCCACCAGCGACTCCACCAAGGTCGCCTCGCTCGCGAAGTCGGGCGCGGAGGTCAAACTCGTCAAGAACTCCCTGGCCACGCTCGACACGGCCAAGGAGCGGCTCGACCAGCTCGTGGCCACCGCGCCGAAGTCGATCCCGTCCTGGTACGTCGACCTGCCGAGCAACAGCGTCGTCGTGCTGGCCGGTGACGTCGCCGAGGCGCAGGCGTTCGTGGACGGCAGCGGCGTGGACAGGGCGCTGGTCCGCGTCGAGGCCTCGCAGGAGAGGCCCAGGCCCCTCTACGACGTCCGCGGCGGCGACGCCTTCTACATGGGCGGCCGCTGCTCGGTCGGCTTCTCGGTCACCCGCGGCAGCCAGGGCGGTTTCGCCACCGCCGGCCACTGCGGCACGCCGGGCACCGCCACCCAGGGCTACAACCGGGTCGCCCAGGGCACCTTCCAGGGCTCGTCCTTCCCCGGCAACGACTACGCGTGGGTCGCGGTCAACACCAACTGGACCCCGACCGGCGTGGTGAACGGCTACAGCGCGGGCATCCTTCCGGTGACCGGCTCCACCCAGCAGGTCGTGGGCAGCTCCATCTGCCGCTCCGGCTCCACCACCCAGTACCGCTGCGGCACCATCAGCCAGCACAACACGAGCGTCACCTACCCCGAGGGCACCATCACCGGCCTGACCCGCACCACCGTGTGCGCCGAGCCCGGCGACTCCGGCGGCTCCTACATCTCCGGCAGCCAGGCCCAGGGCGTCACCTCCGGCGGCTCGGGCAACTGCACCTCCGGCGGCACCACCTACCACCAGCCGATCAACGAGATCCTCTCGGTGTACGGGCTCACCCTGGTGACCAACGGGACCCCGCCGCCCACCGGCTGCAGCGGCTACCAGAACTCCTACACCGGCTCGCTGACGTCCAACGCCAACGCCTACCAGCCCGGCACCTCCGGCTACAGCGCCGGCGCGGGCGTCCACCGCGTCTGCCTGGACGGCCCCAACGGCACCGACTACGACGCCTACCTGCAGAAGCTGAGCGGCTCCACCTGGACGACCGTGGCCAGCGGGACCACCCCCAACCCGGATGAGGCCTTCACCTACAGCGGCACCGCGGGCACCTACCGCGTACGGGTGCACGCCTACAGCGGCTCCGGCTCCTACACCCTCGGCCTGACCAGGCCGTAAGGTTCTCCCCTCCCGGCCCGACCAGGCCGCAGGACTCCTTGGCCGGACTCGACCGGGTCCGGCCGAGGACGCTCCGTGCGGCCCGGGACACGCCGGAAGGGCGAGCCCCGGACGGCCGCCCGTCCCCGGCGGCCCCGGGAGAGCGGTCCGAGACCTGGCCGGTCCGCCGCCCCCGCGGACCGGCCGTTCCCGCCGCCCTCCCCCGCGAGCCCGTGCGACCTCGTGGGGGAGGGCGGCATCGCCATGCCCGGACGTCGAGAACAATGGGACGATGAGCGACCTTCTGATGCTGAGCGAGGGCGCGGTGCTGACGCATCTCGCCACCCGGGCCGAGCTGGCGAGCGGGGTGCTGCCCGCCTCCGACGACCTGCGGCTGTGGGCCCGGCTGGCCGACGGCGAGGGGGTGCCGCTGGCGGGCGGTGGCCGGATACGCACCTCGCTCGACACCGGCGAGCCCGTCCTGACCGGACCCGACGGCTGGCTCGACGGGGTGGAGCCCGAGCAGGTGGTCGCGCTGCGCCTGCGCGGCGGCACCCTGGAGCTGTCGGTCACCGAGCTGGACGACGTCCCCGCCGAGCGGGCGGTGCGGGTCGTCCAGGAGTTCGGGGAGCAGGCGCTCGACGCGCTGCGCGCCTTCGCCGAGGGGCTGGAGCCCAGTCCCGGCGTGCCGGTCGACGTCGTGGTCCTGGAGCTGCTGATGAAGGCCCCCGAGACCTTCGCCGATCCGCTGCCCCCGCTGTCGCCGCTGCTGCGCAACGCCTCGCTGGAGCTGCGCGAGGGCCGGGTGGGCATCGTGGGCGCGCCGTGGGACACCGCGTCGGTCGCCGACCTGGCGCCGCTGGACATCATCAGGCTGGCCCTGGTGCGCAGCGCGCTGCGGACGTACGGCGAGGGCGCCGACCTCTCCAAGGCCGTCACCTACCTGTCGCGGTCGGAGGTGGTGCTCGAGAGGATCGCCGACGAGGTGGAACGCGAGCCGCTCGGCCCGGCGCTGGTCGAGGCCCTGCCCCGCACCGAGCCGGCCGCGCTGCTGCTGATCGCGAGGTCGGCCGAGGGTGAGGGCCGCTCGTTCGAGGCGTCGGGGCTGATCTCCGAGGTGCTCTCCCTCTCCCCCGGCATGGCACCGGCCGTGCGCGACGCCGCCGAGTACGCCGCATGCCGCACCGACCCCGGCGCTCCGCTGCCCGAACGGGCCGCGCACCTGTTCCGGCAGCTGCTCGCGTACGCCTACCGCCCGGCCCGTCACCGGCTGATCGAGGATCTGATCGCGCTGAGCGTCCGGGTGGCCGAGCCCGCCCTGGCCGACCTGGCGCTGTTCGAGAACGACGTCGTCGGCGAGTTCCTGGACGCGCGGGCCGAGTGGCTGCGCGACGACGAGGTGGAGCTGCTGGAGTCCTGGCGGCGGACGCCGCTGCGGCTGTGGGAGGTCCTCGGCGTGTCCGGGGAGGAGATCACCGTGGCCGCCGCCGGTGACGGGGGCGAGGGCGGGGAGCGGGTGACGCTGACCGACGAGCTGCTGTCCGGGCAGGCGCTGCCCGGGGACCTGATGCTGACCAGGGTGCTGAGCGACGGGACGGGGCCGCACGTGTTCGGCCACCCGTTCAAGGTCGATCCTGAGCGCGGGGAGGAGATGCTCGCCCTGCTCGCCGACCCGGTCGACCCCTACGCGGTGGCCGCCTTCTTCAGGCGCCCCCGGCGGGTGCCCGGCGCTCCTGGCACACCCGGCGGGGACGCCGGCCGCTGAACGGCCCCGGCGACGACGGGGCCCGAGCCCGTCAGAGGGTGCGCAGGAAGGCCAGGCCCTCCGTGGCGAGCGCGTCCTGGGTGTCGGCGAGGGGACGCCAGATCGAGGCGGCGGTGGCGATCGTCCGGTTGTGCGCGGTGAACGACTCGATGCAGAGCGGGCCCCGGTAGTCCACGGCGCGCAGGGCGTCGGCGAGGGCGGGCCAGTCCATGTGGTCGGCGCCGGGCGCGCCCCGGTCATTGGCGCAGACCTGCACGTGCGCGACCAGGTCACCGGCCCGCCGCACGGCCGCCGCCGGGTCCCGCTCCTCGATGTTCATGTGGTAGACGTCCAGCGCGAGGCCGACGCCCGGGATCCCGCCGACCGCCTCGACGGCCTGCTCGACGGTGTTGATCAGACTGGTCTCGTAGCGGTTGAGCGGTTCGACGGCGACCGTCACCCCGCGCTCGGCCGCGTACTCGCCGACCGGGGTCAGGTTCTCCCGCAGCTCGGCGTAGCAGGTCTTGCGCTCCTCGTCCGACATCCGCCAGGTCCGCCCCACCGAGGCGTAGGCGGGTCCCCCGATCACCGGACTGCCCACCGCCACCGCGGCGTCCACGCACCCGCGCAGGTAGTGCTGGGTGGCGGCGACCGTTCCCGCGTCGGTGCCGACCAGCTCCCTGCCCGGCGGCATGACGAGGACCACCGAGGCCTTCAGCCCGAGGTTCCCCAGCAGTTCGGCCGCCCGCGCGGGATCCCAGTCGTCGGCCTGCTCCACCGGCAGCTCGATCGTGTCGAACCCCCAGGCGGACACCTTCGGCGCCAGCCGGGCGAGATCCTCGTCCGTCAGCGGCGAGACCCACACCCACGTGTTGACCCCGATGGGGAACATCGGCAACCCCTTCCCTGAGTTCGGCGCGGGCTCGTCGTGAGCCCACGCACATGGCGGGTTCCGGGCACCGCCGCCCGGTGGTGCCCGGAACCCGGTGGATCTGTCTTACTTACCGCCCCAGTTGGCGGGGAAGTCGGGCAGCTTCTCGCAGCCGCAGAGCGCGTAGTGCAGCGGCGGCATGTTGGGCTGCAGGTAGCTGTCCAGGTTCTCGGAAGTGATCTTGGGCTGGGGCAGCTTCCAGGTCTTGGGCACCTCCTCGCCCTTGAGGATCTTCAGTGCGGCGATGATCGGGGTGCGCCACTGGTAGGTGGGGTAGGTCGGCGCGATGGCCGTGAGGCCGCCGCTCTTCCACTTCTGCAGGAAGTCCTGCTGGTCCTCGCCGACGATCGCCGGCACCGGGACCCCGGCGTCCTCGAACGCCTCGACGGCCGCCACAGCGGTGGCGCCCGCGTCCATCCACACCCCGTCGATCTTGCCGTGCCGCTGGATGTAGTCGCTCACGATGCTCTTGGTCTTGGCGGCGTCGCCGTCGGTGAACTCCACCCCGACCACGTCGAGCTGGCTCTTGTCGAAGGTGACCTTCGCCGCCGACCAGCGGGTCTCCAGCACGTCGACACCCGGCAGGATCCGCAGCGCGAGGACCTTGCCCCCGGCGGGCACCTTCTCCACCAGGAACTCGGCGCCGTCGGCGCCGAAGGCGTAGCCGCCGATGGGGTTGATGAACGTCACCGGGCAGTCGGTGTCCACGCCGCGGTCGAACACGATCACCGGGACCTTGGGACAGGCGCCTTCGACGGCCGGGGTCAAGGTGGCGGTGGTGTTGGGCGAGACGATCAGCGCGTCACAGCCCTTGCCGACCAGCTCGGCGATGTCGGAGATCTGCTTGTCGTCCTTGCCCTCCGCGTCGAGGGCGGTGAACTTCTTGATCTCCTTGTGCAGCGCCACCTCGGCCTGCATGGTCTTCCAGCCCACCTGCCGCCACGGGTTGTTCACGGCGGCGTTGGAGAAGCACAGGTTGTAGGGCCCGTCCTTCTTGTACTTGGCCGTGTCCACCATCTCCGGGGCGATGGCCTGCTCCCACGGCTTGTCCGCGGGCCCCTCCGCGGTCTGGGTCCGCATGGCCAGCTGGGCGTCGTAGTCGGCCTGGACGAAGAACTTCGACTGCTCGCCGGTGTTGGGGGACGCGGCCGTCCCGGCGGACGAGGCCGCCGCGGACGTCTCGGGGGCGGCACTGGAAGTCACCGGCTTGTCACTGGCACATCCCGCGGCGAGCAGCATCGCGGAGACACCCGCGACGAGCACCGATATAGGCCTGTTCAATGAAGGTCTCCTTCTTTTCTCTGGGGTGCGTTCAGACGCGTACTGCGCGCCTGAACGGAAGCCGTACGGCGCTCGCCGCGACCGCGGCGATGATGATCACGCCCTGGACGGCGAATTCCAGGGCCCCCGAGATCCCGTACAGGTTGAGCAGGGTGAACAGCGCCTCAAGGGTGAAGGCGCCGGCCATCGCGGCGACCACGGAGCCGCGTCCGCCGCCGAGCGCCACGCCGCCGAGGACGACGGCCGTGATGGCCTGGAACTCCAGGCCCTGCCCGACCTGGGCCGAGACTCCCGCGAAGCCGCCGAGCAGGATGCCCGCGACGGCCGCGGCCAGGCCGGAGAGGACGAAGGCGGCGATCCGGGTCCGGTTGACCCGGACCCCGGACAGTCCGGCCGCGCGCTCGTTGTCGCCGGTGGCGATGAGCCGCTTGCCGAAGTCGGAGCGCATGAGGAGGATCGCCGCGGCGCCCGCGGCCAGGAGGATGAGCACCGACCAGGGCACCGGGCCGAGGTCCTTGCGGCCGAACATCCTGAACGTCTCCGACAGCGCGCCGCGCGGGGCGCCGCCGGTCCACAGGAACACCGCGCCGGACAGGATGAGCATCATGCCGAGCGTGGTGATGAACGACGGCACCCGCAGCCCGGTGGTGATAACCCCGTTGGCGAGCCCGACCAGCAGCCCGATCACGATCAGCAGGGCCAGTACCGGCCAGGTCGCCTGCTCCTGGCCGTCGATCAGCCGGGCGGCCACCACGACCTGCACTGTGACCAGCGACCCGACCGACAGGTCGAACTCCCCGGAGACGATCACGAAGTACTGCCCGGCCGCCAGGATGACCAGCGGCGCGGCCCTTTTGAGGAAGGCGAGGAACCCTGCGGGCTCCAGGAAGAACGGGTTGACCAGCGCGATCAGCACCAGCAGCACCGCGAGCACGGCCAGGATCGGCCCCATGGACCTGAGGGCTCTCATCGGGATCGCCTCCGGGTGGTACGGCGGGCGTAGACGGCCACGGCGGCGACGATGACCACGCCGCGGACCACGTCCTTGAAGAACGCGTTGACCTCCAGCTGGTTGAAGACGCTGTCGAGCACGGCGAGCAGCAGCACCCCGCCGACCGTCCCCACGACCCCGCCCCTGCCTCCGGCCAGGGCCGTGCCGCCGAGGACCACCGCGGCGATCGACTCCAGGTCGTAGCCGCCGTCGGTGCCGACCGTGGGCGCGCCCGCGCCGAGCCTGCTCGCCAGCAGCAGCCCGGCGACGCCCGCGCAGACCGAGCACAGGACGTGCGCGGCGACGACGATCCTGCCGGTCCGCACCCCGGACAGCCGGGCCACCTCCTCGTCCCCGCCGACCGCGTAGATCCGGTACCCGAGCCTCGTGCGGCGCAGCAGGAACCAGACGGCGACCGCGACGGCGGCCCAGAGCAGCGCCGAGACCGGGACCGGCCCGATCCTGTCGTAGCCGAGCCGCTGGAAGGACTCGGGCACGCTGCCCGCGGGCCCGTCGTAGAGGTGGTCCACGATCCCCTTGACGATCAGTGCCGTGCCGAGGGTCGCGATGAAGGCGTGGACGTGCAGCCGGGTGATGACCAGGCCGTTGACCAGCCCGATCAGCGCGCTCACCGCGAGCACCGCCGCGACGCCGGGGACGATCCCGCCGTCCTGCCCGGCCATGATCTCGGCCGCGACGAGCGAGGTGAGGCTGATCAGGTACGCGACCGACAGGTCCAGCGACCCGACCAGGATCGCCAGAGTCTGCCCCACCGCGACGATGCCCAGCGCGGCCGAGCGCTGCTGGATGCCGACGACGGTCTCCAGCGTGAGGAAGTTCCCCCCGTCGAAGGCCACCAGCACCCATCCGACGAGCATGACCCCGACCAGGGCCAGGTAGATGACCTGGGTCGAGCCGATGCGGCCCGCCAGGGGGCGCCGTCCGCCTCCTTCCGGCGGGGCGGGGGCGGCGGAGCCGGCGGTGCCGGTCGCCGCCGCGGGCCGGACCTGGCCGGTCATGCCGTCACCTCGCCGGCGGCCAGGCGCATCACGGCCTCCTCGGAGGAGCCCGCCGGGAGCGCCCCGGCGACCCGGCCGTCGCGCATCACCATGACGCGGTCGCTCATGCCGATCAGCTCGGGAAGCTCGGACGAGATCATCATGATCGCCATACCGTCCTCCGCCAGGCCGCGCATCAGGTCGTGGATGGCGGCCTTGGCTCCCACGTCGACTCCGCGCGTGGGCTCATCGAAGATCAGGACCCTCGGTGCCACGGTCATCCACTTGGCCAGCACGACCTTCTGCTGGTTGCCGCCGGACAGGTAGCGGACCTCCTGGTCGGGGCGGGGCGGATGGAGCCGTACCGCCTTCAGGAGTTCGAGGACGCCGGTCCCGCCGGTCCCGCCGATCCGGCTTCCGTCGCCGATCCTGCGCACCGAGCGGGAGACCAGCAGGGCGTTGTCCCGTACGGACTGGCGCAGCGCGAGCCCCTCGGCCTTGCGGTCCTCGTTCACCAGGCCGATCCCGGCGGCCACGGCCTGCCGTACCGACACCGGCCGCAGCGGGCTCATCGTCCCGCGCGTGAACGGCTCGGCGCCGAAGAGTGCCTTGGCCAGCTCGGTGCGCCCCGACCCCTGCAGGCCGGCCACCCCGAGGATCTCGCGTTCGCGCAGTTCGAGGTCGATCCCGTCGAGCACGGCGTTGCCGCCGCCGCGCACGCTGAGCCGTACCTCACCCGGCTCCGTGCCCCTGGCGGGGAAGTAGGTGCCGAGGTCGCGGCCGACCATCAACCTGACCAGCTCGTCGGAGGTCATCCCGGCGGTGTCGGCGGTCCTGACCAGCGCGCCGTCCTTCAGCACCGTCACCCGGGTGGACAGGTCGAAGACCTCTCTCAGCCGGTGGGAGATGTAGAGGACGGCGATCTTCCGCTCCCGCAGGCGGGCCACCAGCCGGTAGAGCAGTTCCACCTCGTGTTCGGCCAGCGCCGCGGTGGGCTCGTCCATCACGATGATCCGGGCGTCCTGGGAGAGCGCCTTGACGATCTCCACGACCTGTTGCTGGGCGATGGAGAGGTGGCGGACCAGGTCACGGGAGGTGAAGGAGGTCTCGCCGAGTTCCTGGAGCAGCCGGGTGGTGGCGCTCTCCATCGCCTCCCTGTCGACCAGCCCCCGCCGGACGGGCTCGCGGCCCAGGAAGACGTTCTCGGCGACGCTGCGCTCGGGCAGCAGGTTGAACTCCTGGTAGATGATCGCGACCCCGGCGCGCTGGGCCTCGACCGGGTGGGCGAAGGAGACCTGGGCGCCGTCGATCTCGACAGTGCCCTCGTCCGGTGCGTGCACCCCGGCGAGGACCTTCATCAGCGTGGACTTGCCGGCGCCGTTCTCCCCGACGACCGCGTGCACCTCTCCGGCGGCGACGTCCAGGTCGACCCCGCTCAGTACGCGAACCCCGAGAAAACTCTTGGCGATGCCACGCATCCTCAGGATCATGGGGTGACCGTCCCGGCGTGAGACGCGATGGCGGTAAATCTCGTCAGGGATGTCAAAAGTAGGGCAAACATGTCCGAAAAGTCGGTTCCGGCGACACCGGATAGTAATTGATTCGTCGGTAACCGCCCGATTTCCTCCATGATTCCGGATGCTAAAGCGCCCTTATGCCGACGGTCAAGCAAAAGCACGTCACCATTTGGCATAATGGAACAGGTGGAGGACCTAAGTTGCTTTGACGCGGCGGAAACAAGGAGTGTTGACTGTGCGCATGCTTAGCGAAGCTAACGGTTCGATCGCCGGCGCAGGGGCGCTTCTGAACATCCTGCGCGACGGTCAGGCCAGAACGAGGGCCGAGTTGGTCCAGCTCACCGGGCTGGCCAGATCCACCCTGGCCCAGCGTCTCGACGCGTTGCTGAGCCAGCAGTGGATCATCCCGACCGAGGAGGCCATCTCCTCGGGGGGCCGCCCGGCCATCGCCTTCACGTTCAACCGCACCGCCCGCGTCGTCCTCTCCGCCGACCTCGGCGCCACCCACGCCCGGGTGGCGGTCACCGACCTCGGCACCACGGTCCTCGCCGAGCGCGCGGCCGAGGTGTCGATAGACCGCGGCCCCGAGGAGACCCTCGGCTGGCTCCAGCGCACCTTCGAGGAGATGCTCGCCGAGACCGGCCACCGCCCGGACGAGATCTGCGGCATCGGCGTCGGCCTGCCCGGCCCGGTCGAGCACAGCTCGGGACGACCGGTCAATCCCCCGATAATGCCCGGCTGGGACGGTTTCCCCGTCCCGGAGTGGCTCGGCTCGCGCCTCGGCGCCCCCGTTCTCGTCGACAACGACGTGAACATCATGGCGCTGGGCGAGCACTGGGCAGCCCGCCCCGAGGCCGACCACCTCATCTTCGTCAAGATCGGCACCGGCATCGGCTGCGGCATCATCAGCGACCGCCGCCTGCACCGGGGCGCGCAGGGCGCGGCCGGCGACATCGGGCACATCCGGGTGGCCTCGGCCCTGGACACCGTCTGCCGCTGCGGCAACGTCGGCTGCCTGGAGGCCGTCGCCAGTGGCGCCGCCATGGCCGCCAAGCTGTCCGCGGACGGGGTGCGGGCCGAGGACAGCCGCGACGTGGTCCGCCTCGTACGCGGCGGCAACACCCACGCCGTCCAGCTCATCCGGCAGGCGGGCCGCGAGGTCGGCGACGTGCTCGCCTCGATCGTCAACTTCTTCAACCCCTCGGTGATAGTCGTCGGCGGCGACATCTCCGAGGCCGGGGAGCAGGTGCTCGCCGGTCTCCGCGAGGTCATCTACAGCCGGTCGCTGCCCCTCGCCACCCAGCACCTGACGATCACCGCCAGCGAGCTGGGCGACCGCGCGGGCGTGATCGGCGCCGCCGTCATGGTCATCGAGCACGTGCTCGCCCCCGGCAGCGTCGACCGGTCCGTGTCCGTTCCCACCGTCTGACCGGTCCGTGCCCGCCCCTTCCGTCTGACTGTTCCATGCCTGTTCCTGCCGTCTGACCGGTACGTGCCTGTCCCCACCGCCTGACCGGTCCGTGCCCGTGACCGTCCTCCGGCCGGCCGTGCCCGTTCGCGCCCTCCGGCCGGTCGTGCCGTTGAGCGAACGGCGGGCGAGCGGCGCTCGTGGGACACTCGTTCGACCGATGGACGCCGAACCCGTAAGAACCGCCAGGCTCACGTTGGAGCCGCTGGCGGTGCGCCACGCGGCCGAGATGGCCGAGGTGCTCGGCGATCCGGCCCTGCACGCCTTCATCGGCGGTGCGCCCGAGACCCCCGGGCAACTCCGCGACCGCTACGCCCGCCTGGTCGCCACCCCGCCACCGGGCCGGGAGGAGTCGTGGCTCAACTGGGTGATCCGCCTCGACGCCCCGGACGGCGGCTCGCACGGCTCCTCGGACAACGACTCGAACCGACCTGTCGACGGCTCGGACGGCGACTCGGACCGGCTGGTCGGCTACGTCCAGGCGACCGTCACCCGCGACCGCGCGGCCGTGGCCTGGGTCGTGGGAACCCCCTGGCAGGGCCGCGGCATCGCCGGGGAGGCGGCGGTCGCACTCGTCGCGTGGCTCAGGGACCACGGCACGGCCACCATCGTCGCCACCATCCATCCCGACCACTCCGCCTCCTCGGCGGTGGCCCGCCGCGCGGGCCTGGCACCGACCGGCGGCAGGGTGGACGGCGAGGTCGTCTGGAGCTCCGTCCAGCTCCGGGACCGGCCGTCGCCGGGACGCGTCTGAGTAGGAATGCTCAGGGGCGGCTGAGTGCGCGCGCCCTCCCCGAACTCCCTGACCTCCGAGATGCTCAGCCCATGAAATGGTGGATTTTCCTGGTCGGGCTCGTCGCCACGGTGGTCGCGGCGTGGCTGCTCGTGTACGCCCGCGTCCCGCTCTCCACGTTCCTGTCGCTCGGGCTCGGCGCGATCAGCCTCATCTGGCTGATCGTGCTCCTCACCCTGCCGTGGAACCTCTACTTCGGGGCGCGCCAGGTGGTCCACGAGATCCACGTGTCCAGGGAGCGCGGCATCGAGGTGCCCGAGGGGCACGAGGCCGAGGCCCTGGAGATCGCCCGGCGGATGCGCCGGTTCGCCATCGGCGGCCACGTCGTCTCGGCGGCGCTCCTGGCGGTCATCACCTACTTCTCGGGCGCCTCGGTGGGCTACTACTTCGCCGGGTTCTACCTGCTGAGCACCGGTTTCCGCCCTGCGGGCGCCTACCTGTCCCACCTTCGCGAGCGGGTCACCACGCTGATGAGCGAGGCTCGCCACCCTCGCGAGGACATCGTCTCCCTTGTCGCCCGGGTGGACGGCCTGGCCGCCGAGGTGACCGCGCTGACGAAGGCGGCCGAGCGGCTCCGGGGCGTCACCGAGACGCTCGGCGCCGACCTGCGGAACGGCGACGAGGCCCTGGAACGGCGGATCACCGGTCTCGCCCGGCGTTTCGAGGACACGGTGGACGGTCTCACCGACAACCACGAGGTGATCACCGGCCTCAAGGCCTTCCTGCGCCTCGTCCGCGCCGACGCCCATGATCACGGTCACGCCTGACCGTCGCTCCGCGTACGGCGTGAAGATCCGCGTACGGCGGGAAGGGGGACTCTCAGCGGGGGATCAGCTCCTGTGACCCGCTGAGCTCCCGGGTGAACCAGGTGATGGTGCGGCGCAACCCCTCGATGACGTCGATCCTCGGTCGCCAGCCCAGCGCGGAGGTGGCCAGGGAGATGTCGGGGCGGCGGATCTCGGGGTCGTCGTCGGGGCGGCCGACGAAACGGATCGGTGATCCCGAGCCGGTCAGGTGGCGGACCGTCTCGGCCAGGGCCAGCACGGTCAGCTCTGTGGGATTGCCGATGTTGACCGGGCCGGTGAGCTCGCCGCGGGCCAGGGCCACGATCCCCTCCACCGTGTCGTCGACGTAGCACACCGACCTGGTCTGCCCGCCGTCGCCGGCCACCGTGATCGGCTCACCGCGCAGCGCCTGACGCACGAAGGTGGGGATGGCCCGGCCGTCGTAGGGCCGCATCCTGGGCCCGTAGGTGTTGAAGATCCGCACGATCGCGGTGTCGGTGCCATGACAGGTGCGGTACGCGGTGGTCAGGGCCTCGGCGAACCGCTTGGCCTCGTCGTAGACACTGCGCGGCCCGACCGGGTTGACGTTGCCCCAGTAGCTCTCGCGCTGCGGATGCTCCAGCGGATCCCCGTAGACCTCGCTGGTGGAGGCCAGCACCAGCCGGGCCTCCTTCTGCCTGGCCAGCCCCAGAACGTGCAACGTGCCCAGGCTGCCCGCCTTCAACGTCTCGATCGGATGACGCAGGTAGTCCACCGGTGAGGCCGCCGAGGCGAGGTGCAACACCAGGTCCACCTCCCCCGGCACGTGCACGAAGCCGGTCACGTCACACTCCACCAGCCGGAAGGCCGGCAACCCCACCAGATGCTCGACGTTACGCGGCGAACCGGTCAGGAAGTTGTCCAGGCAGATCACCTCCGCCCCTTCGGCCACCAGGCGCTCGCACAGATGCGACCCCACGAACCCGGCCCCGCCGGTCACCACGACCCGCCGCCCGTTCACCGCACACCCACCTCCGTCAACCGCGCCACAGCATCCAGGACATCCCAGACACCGATCTCCAGCAACCCCGGATCGGGCTGGTACCCGTAGGGGTCGCCGAGACCCCCAGTCCACAGGACGGTGTGCGGCCCCGTCTCGGGAGGCCCCCACCGGGCGGGCGAGACAGGTCCGAACAGCACCACGGAGGGAGTGACGAAGGCCGCCGCCAGATGGGCCACCCCGGTGTCGCCGCAGATCAGCAGCCGGGCCCTCGCCATCAGCCCGGCCAGTTCGAGCGGGCCGGTGCGCCCGGCGAGCACGGACGTGGACGGCAGCCCGGCGAGCAGCGCCACCCGCTCGGCGAGGTCCCGCTCCTTCTCGCTCCCGGTGATCACGATCTCGTGCCCGTTGTCCCGCAGTTCCGCGGCCACGAGCGCGAACCGCTCCGGCGGCCAGCGCCTGGCCGGGTACGCGGCTCCCGGGTGGACGACGACCGGCCGCGGCCCCTCGTCACCGAGCCGGGGGCGCTCCAGTTCCAGGTCGGCGGGATCGGCCTCGATGCCGTACCAGCCGAGCAGGTCGCACCAGCGCCGCACCTCGTGCACGTCGCCCGGCCAGTCCGGTCCGTACGCGTCGGGGAAGGCCGGGTGCGTGTGGGTGAGCAACCGCGCCGGGCCGGTGCGGTGGAGCGCGGCGATGCTGTGCGGGCCGCCCCCGTGCAGGTTGACGGCGACGTCGACGCGACAGCCGAGCGGCGGTACGTGACCGGGTCCCGACACGTCGCACACCTCGTCCACCCCGCCGATCAGCGGCACCAGGGGCGCCAGCGCGGAGGGCGCGGCCAGCACGATCCGGTGGCCGGGGTGGGAGCGCCGCAGGGCGCGCAGCGCCGGGACCGCGGTGAGCAGGTCCCCCAGTCCCAGCCCGCGCAGCACCACCATGAGCGGCCGGTCCTCCGCGGATCCCGTGACATCGACGCTCCGCCCTCCGGCGTCGGTGTCGGTGTCGGTGTCGGTGTCGCCGACGGTCTCGAGAGGGCTCGCGTGCTCAGGTACCAGGGGGACTCTCATGTGACTGCCTCTTTCGCGAACGTCGGGGCGCTCCTCATGTCACGGCCTCTTTCACGAACGTCAGGTGGTCGACCGCCTCGACGACCCGCGTGCTCGGCACCGACGACAGGCAGGGGTGACCGGGGACCGGGCAGGTGCCGGCCCGGGTCCCCTCGCAGGGAGCCCGCCGGTCGCCGAGGATCACGGTCGGCACCCCGTACGGCGCCCAGCGCCCGGCGGGGACCACGGGGGCGAACAGGCTGACGACCGGCGTGCCGACCGCGGCCGCGAGGTGGGCGGGACCGGCGTCGGCGACGACCACCGCGCACGCTCCCTCGAGCACCGCGGCGAGCTCGGGAAAGGTCGTCCTGCCGCCCAGGTCGACGACGGACCTTCCCGGATGCCCGCCCGGCCGCCCGCCGCGCGGGGCCGAGGGGTCGTCCGGGCCCCGGCCGCCCGTCGCGACGGACTGCCCGTCGACCCAGCCCTCGGTGAAGGCGGGCTCGTCGGCCTCCTCCCAGCCGCGCAGGCGGACGGGACCACCGCCCATCCAGCCGCCCGCGAAGAGGGGGCCGGGGGACAGGCCGTGCTGCCCGACGCCGGAGGCGATCCGCGCGGTGAGCGCCCGCTCGTCCTGGCCGCCGGTCACGACGACCCTGCGGCCCGAGCGGACCAGGTCGTGGACCGTGCGTGACCAGCTCTCCTCCGGCCACGCCCTGGCCGGGGCCGACACCCCGGGGTGCAGGACCACGTAGCCGGGCGGCCCGGTGAGGTGGCCGGCGTCGGGCAGCGGGCGTCGTACGGCGAGGGTGCCCGGATCTCCCTTGGGGAGTTCGAATCCCGCCGCACCGGCGAGCCCGAGCATGCGCTCGGGCTCCGGCACGTCCACGTCCTCGTCGACGACGTGCCGCACGTCGAGCAGCGAGCCGGGGTAGTCGGCGGAGATCGCGGCGATCCTCAACGCACCCGCGAGCCTGAACAGCAGGGCCATCGGCAGCGGCGACTGGTGGCGCGAGGTGAGGATCAGCGCCTGCTCGGGGGCCACGTCCCGGATGATCCGCAGCAGCCTCAGGACGTGCGGGCCGTTCACGGGCGGCGCGGCGGGGTCGATCCACGGCGTGCGCCACTCCACCACCCGCGACACCCCGGGCAGCAGCTCGGCGGCGGCCCGGCCGTACGGCCCGGTCAGCAGCACGACCTCCCGCGCGCTCGCGGCCACCGCGCGGATCGCGGGCCCCGCCAGCAGGACGTCACCCGCGTTGTCCACGCGGGCGACGAGAACGGTGCCGGTCATCACCGCTCCCCGGGCCGGGCCACGGCGGTGGTCTCCCCGTGGACCACGGGGGCAGCCGACGGATCATGAAATATCGCGTTTTTCCCGAGAAATCTCATGGTGCTCGGCCTCTCGTTCGATATCTAATGACTACCGAGCGGAGCGGCCATACAAACCGAAAAATCGCATATAAGCGCAGTTGAGAGGATTATGCGATTACTTTTATCGCTATAAGTAATCGTTCCTAGGATTAGCTGGTTCTCCGGCCGGGTAACGAGTCGGTTCACCGCGACGGTGAATCTCCCCCGCGGGATCGAGCGCCCCCGAACGGGACCGGACGCCCCCCCTGCCGACCGGACGGCCGGGATGACCCGATGACGAGATGGCCGGGAGGCCGGGAGGCCGGGGTTCAGGGGGCCGTACGGGGCGGGGTGCCCGAAAGCCGGTCAGCCGGGGAGGAGGTGGGCGTTGGGCTCGCGGGCACGGCCCGCCAGCTCGGGAATCTCCACCACGGTCACCCCGGCCGCCGCGAGTTCCTCGGCCCCGTGGCAGTCGACGAAGACCAGCGGCTCGCGCCAGGCCATCACCACGCGCCGGACGCCGCTGTCCAGGATCAGGCGGGTGCAGGTCCTGGGACGCGACCTGCGCGCGCTGCACGGCTCCAGGCTGCTGTAGACCGTGGCACCGGCCAGCCGGGGGTCGTCCGGGGAGATCTTGCCGAGCGCCGACTCCTCCGCGTGGACGTGGGGATCGCCGCCCTCCCGCGAGTATCCCCGGGAGATCTCCTCTCCGCCGGCGGAGACGACCACGGCACCGACCGAGAAGGCCGTCTCCGAGGGCGGGCACGACCTCGCCAGGTCGCACGCCAGCTCCAGCCAGTCGTGGTCGCCCATCCCGACCTCCCCCGTGGACGGCATGTCAGGCCAGCCGGTAGCGCAGGAGGGTGACGTCGCCCATCTTGCGGACCTCCGCCAGGTCCATCCTGCGGCGGCGGTCGCGGGGGAAGTCCCCTCCCAGCACGAAACGCGGGGCGGCGGGGTCGCCGACGAAGAACGGGGCGACGACGAGGTGGAGCTCGTCCACGAGGTCCTCCCGCAGGAAGCGCGTGTGGACGGAGGTGCCGCCCTCGACCATCAGGCGGCGCACTCCCCGCCCGCGCAGGTCCGAGAGGACGCGGCCGAGATCGACGGTGTCGCCGCCGTCGCCGCCGTCGCCGTCATCCGGGGCACCGGCGTCGACCACCTCGGCGGCCCCGCCGAGACGGCCGACGAGCTTCGCCACGGCCGCCGGCGCGGCGTACACGATCTTCTCCGCGTCACCGGCGGTGAAGAAGGCGGCGTTCGGGTCGAGGTCCCCGGTGGCGGTCAGCGTCACCTTCGCCGGAGAGGGCGGCAGGCCGCGCGCGGCCCGCTCCCGCCCGCGCTCCGGCGACCTGACCAGAAGCCGGGGGTCGTCACGGCGGACGGTGCCCGCCCCGACCAGGATCGCGTCGCAGGTGGCGCGGACCGCGTCGACCCGGTCGAAGTCCTCGTCGTTGGAGAGCAGGAGCCGGTGCGGCGTGCCGTCGTCGATGTATCCGTCGACGGACATCGCGCAGCTCAGCAGCACGTACGGGCGCTCGCCCACCCTCCACCTCCCCGGTCGGGCACCGGCCGATCGTAACAACCTCCCTCCCGGCCGCTCGCGGCGAGGCCCGCCCCCGCGCGTCCCGCCCGGCGCGCGCCCGATCGGCCAAGCGACGGCGAACACGGGATGTCATCCGTACGTCAGCGGCAATTCCCCGATTGTTTACCCTCTGTTAACCTAAAACTGAAGCTTTCCAAATGAAGGGTCATAAATGCGTGTGAGCTCCCCGAGCCGTGGTCACCGGCGCTTTCCCGGCCCCCTGCGCCGTCACCGAGGGCCGACCGGCCGTCGCCTCCGCGACACCGATGCCTCGTGCGCCCGCGCCGCCCACGTCTCGTACGTCCACACCGCCCGCGCCGCCCGGGGCGAGGGAGAGGCGTGACGGCGAGCCACCCGGCGCGCGAGCGCCACGAGGGCGCGGGGCACGACCGGCGGTCCCCCCGCTGATGGGATGGACCCTGGCGTTCGCCGTCGTGGCGATCCTCTTCGTGCTGGCCAGCGGGGCCAACGACGGCGCCACCATCATCGGCCTCGGGCTCAGGTTCCCCCGCTCCCCCGGCTGGGCGGTCGCCGTGCTCCTGGTGTCCGTGCTCTTCGCCGTCCCGTACCTCCTGGGGGTCACGGTCGCGCGCACGTTCACCGAGCGGCTGGCCGGGCTCGGGACGAGCGGCGGCGCGGCGGCGTTCCTGGTGGGAGTGGTGATCGCGGTGGCGGTGGTCGCGGTGCTGACCGGCAGAGGCCTGCCGACCAGCCTGACCCTCGCGGTGATCGGCGGCATCAGCGGCGCGGGACTCGGCGCCGGGCTCCCCGTGTCGTGGCGCGACCTGGGCACCGTCCTGGCGATCGGGGCCGGCGCGCCCCTGGCCGGGCTGGCCCTGGGCTACCTGCTGGGGGCCGTGTCGCACCGCGTGCCGTCCCACCGCCGCATGCCGCGGCTGGTGTTCACCACCCACCTGCTCGCCTACTCGGCCCAGTGCGTGGCGTACGCGGTGAACGACGGCCAGAAGATGATCGCGGTGGTGAGCGTGGCGATCGGGGTGAGCCGTGACGGGCTCGGCGGGGTGGGGCCCGTCGAGGTCCCGCCGGTGTGGATGGCCGCCCTGGTGGCGATCTTCCTCGCCGGTGCCCTGACGAGCCTGGTCCGCGTCGGAGGCAGGCTGGGCCGCGGGGTGGTCATCACCCGCCCGCTGCACATCGTCTCCGCCGAGGCCGCGGCCACCGGCGCCGCCCTCGGCAGTTCGGCCCTGGGAAGCCCGGTGAGCATGACCCAGTCGATCACCGCGGGGGTGGTCGGCGCGGCGACGAGCGAGGGAGCGAGGAGAGTGCGATGGCAGGGTGTCGTGAACGTGGGTACGGCGTGGCTGGTCACGCTGCCGTCGTCGATGGCGCTGGGCTGTCTCGGCGGTCTCGCGCTGAGACTGACATGAAGCGCGCCAAGGGCGGGACCCGGAGGTTCGCGCGCGCCTGGGACGACCTGCGCGGCCGGTCGGGGCGGCGGATCGTCGGGCTGGTACGGGACCAGGTCGCCATCGCGCGGGCGGGGGCCGAGCTGGCCCGCTCGGTCGCGTCCGGCGAGATCGAGCGGTCGGCGGCGCGTGCCCGGATGGCCGACGTGGAGCACGAGGGGGACGAGGCCAGGGCCGAGCTGGTACGGCTCCTGCGACGGGTGCTGGCGACCCCGATCGACAGGGAGGACCTGTTCAGGCTCTCCCGCTCGATCGACGACGTGCTGGACCAGCTGCGCGACCACGTACGCGAGATCGACCTGTTCGGGCCGGAGGACCTGCGGTTCGCGGCCGAACCGCTGCAGGCGGTGATCGACGGTCTCGACGAGCTGGAGGGCGCCGTGCTGAAGATGATCGACGCCCCGGCCTCGGTCACCGTGGCCGTGCTGGCCACGCGCAAGGCGTGCAGCCGCGTCCGCCAGCTCTACCAGGCCCGGCTCGCCGAGCTGTTCGCCGGGCCGCTGGACATGGACACCCTGCGCAGGCGCGAGCTGCTGTCGCGGCTCGACGCGGTGGGCCGCCGGCTCGGCGAGGCCGCCGACGCGCTCGCGGACGCGATGCTCAAGCGAAGCCACTGAGGGCGCCCGGGAACGGCGGGCCGGGAACTCCCTCGCGGCCGGATTCGTCGTTCACCATGCGGCGTCCACCCTGTGACGCCCCGACGCTGAGAGGCATCTCCCGTGCGTAGCTCGTTCTTCGAAAACCTTGACCAGGACCGGCTCCCCGACCATTTCGCCCTGCAGAACGCCAAGATGCTGCGGGTGCGGCTGGGCGGGGAGGTGCTGGCCCGGCAGGGGGCGATGGTCGCCTTCCAGGGGCAGATGGACTTCGACTACGAGGGTGCGGGGAGCGTCGGCCGCTTCCTGAAGAAGATGGTCAGCGGGGAGGGCGCGCCGCTGATGCGGGTCCGCGGGCAGGGCGTGATCTTCTTCGCCGACAACGCCACCGACGTGCACCTGTTCTACCTGGAGGACGAGGCGCTCACCGTCAACGGCACCAACCTGCTGGCCTTCGACCCGCAGCTCACCTGGGACATCCAGCGCGTCCAGGGCGCGGGCGTCGCCGCCGGCGGCCTGTTCAACACCACGCTCAGGGGTACCGGCTGGGTGGCGGTCACCGCGCACGGCGCCCCCGTGCTCCTCGACGCGTCCCGGGCGCCGACCTTCGCCGACGGCCAGTCCGCGGTGTGCTGGAGCGCGGGGTTGCACGTGGGCGTCAACCGCACGATGAAGGCGGGGGCGCTGATCGGGCGAGGCAGCGGCGAGGCGCTGCAGCTCGCGTTCCAGGGAGAGGGCTTCGTCCTCGTTCAGGCGAGCGAGGGCCCGATCGTCCCCCGGTCCGGCGGCTGACCCCGGTGGTCACGGCCTGACCTGGATGAGCCCGTGGGCGCCGGTGGTCAGCCAGGGGCGGCCGGTGGCCTCCAGGGCCTTGACCACGTCGCCGTCCAGGCCGACCGCGACCTCCGACTTCAGGGTGCGCAGCGCCGCGACCGGACCGGGGAAGTACGCGGTGGCCTCGGCGAACGGGGTGGTGTGCGGCCAGGCCCTGTCGCCGACCAGACGGCGGTAGTTCAGGTCACCCTTCATGATCGTCAGTGACGCGGACGCGAAGTCCTCCCGCATGCCGACCGGCATCTCGCGGTAGGGCAGGGGCGCGCAGGAGAAGGCGTGCGCCCTGACGAGCAGCCGTCCCGATCCGAGCGCCGCCCGCAGCCGTCCCGCGGCCTCCCCCGCCTCGCCGCCCGCGGCCGACATGCGCCGCAGGCAGGCCAGGACGTCGGCCGGGGTGGCGTCGGACACGTAGTACGGCAGCGGCTTGACGTGCAGGACGACCTCGCCCGTTCCCCGGGCGTGCAGCAGGTGGTCGATCAGGACGAGGTCGGGCAGCAGCTCGCTCCCGGCGTTGTCGGCGACGAGGCAGATCCGCGCGACACCCCCGTGACCGGCCGCCGCGCGACCGGCCTCGTCATCGGGGACACCGAGGGCACCGGGAACGCCGGCCCCCTCGCCGCCGATCAGCGACCACAGGAGCGCGCTGTCGTCGGCCACCAGCCCGGATTCGCGGCCGGCGAGCTCGGGACCGGCCGCGACCCGGAACACGAGGTCGGCCCGGTTCCCCCACAGCGCCCTCAGGGTCAGCGTCTCGGCCAGCTCGGCGGGGGGCAGCGCGGCCAGGACGTCGAGCTCGCGCAACTCCTCGTCGACGGCCTCGCCGAACAGCTCGGCCTGCTTGAAGGGTTCGAACGGGTCGACGCCCTGCCACGCGCCGGGGCCGAAGTAGCCGACCGCGGACAGGAGCTTGCGGTAGAAGTAGCTCTCCGCCCACAGGAACGGCGCGTCGTCCCACCGCCGCCCGATGTGGCCCCGGTCCCAGCTCTCCCACAGGTCGCGGTCGTGCGCGGAGCCCTCCAGCGGCTCGATGACCCCCTCGATCTCCTCGAGCAGCAGGTCGAGGGCCCGGTTCACCCGGATGTCGTACGGCGTGGCGGCCCGGACCTTCTCGATCAGGGCGGGGTGCCGTTCATGAAGGACCCGCCACGGATAGGAACCGGGGACATCGCTCAGGAACTCCGGCGGATCGCAGGGCGCCGAGGGCACTCCGGACAGCTGCCGGGCATCACCGTCTGCCATTTCCGACTCCTTTTTGACGCAGGACGACTCTTGTTATGAAATATGTTTAGCTAGAGCGAACAGGCGGTCACGCCGCTTGACGGAGGGAGCCGTAGGTGGGCACATCGGAGCGTCGCAGCGGTGAGGAGCTGGACCGCCACGACGCCGTCGGAGCCCGGATGCGGCAGTTCCGCAAGGAGCGCGGTCTGACACTACGCGGTCTCGCCACTCACTCCGGGCTCTCGATCGGGTTTCTCTCGCAGGTCGAGAGGGGTATCTCCTCCATCGGCCTGACCGCGCTCAACAGCGTGGCCACCGCGCTCGACCGCAGCGTGGCGGAGTTCTTCAACGACGCGCCGCCCGAGGAGGAGACCGAGGAGGAGCGCGCCCCGGCCTCCCAGCTGCCGAGCCACTTCACCCTCACCCGCTCGGCGACGGCCGCCACCGAGTACATCTCGGGCCAGCAGACCTACCGCATGCTCTCGGCCAGGGGCCCGAACCTGGTGCTCGAACCGCTGCTGGTGCACATCGCGCCCGGCGGCAAGCGCGAGAACTCCTACGGTCACGCCGGGGAGGAGTTCGCCTTCGTGCTGGAGGGCGAGCTCCTGTACGAGGTCGACGGCGTCGAGCACCGGCTGCACCCGGGCGACAGCGTCCACCTGAGGTCGACCGTCCCGCACAGCATGTTCAACGACACCGACCGGGTCACCACGGTCGTGTCCGTGGTGACCCCCCGGCTGTTCTGACCTCCACCCGCCGGGACGGCGGAGACGGCCCGCGGCGGCGCGGGGTGAATCGGTGACGGCGCCGAACGGCCGATGACGGCGCGGGGCGATCAGTGACGGCGCAGGGCGCGGCCCGCCAGCGCGACCGCGGCCAGCGCGCCGAGCGCCCCGGCGGCGACCGCCCCGCGCCGGCGGGAGACGCGCCGCTGGATCTCGGCGTACGGCACCGTGCTGAACGACACGAGCTCGTAGCGGGAGACGTAGAAACCGGGCAGCAGCCGTTCCAGTCCGTGCTCGACGCGCTTGCGCAGCAGGAACGACCGGGAGGCGACCTTGTCGCGCATCTCGACGAAGTTCTCCAGCGCGAGCTCGGCGATGGTGTCGGTGTGCTCCTTGCGGCGGGCCCCGTACATGGCGAGGGCCCGGGGGAAGTCGTCGCCGGTCTCCTCCAGGCAGCGGTCGAGCTCCACGCAGTCCTCGAAGCCGCAGTTGGCGCCCTGGCCGTAGAAGGGGACGATGGCGTGGGCCGCGTCGCCGAGCAGGCCGACCACCGCTCCGGCGGTGCCGCGCACGTGCCAGGGGCGGGCCCGCATGGTGACCAGGTGCCCGATCGGGTTGTGGGCGTAGTCCCCGGCGAGATCGGGCATGAGGGCGCGGGCGTCGGCGTAGTTGGCGGCGAAGAACTCCTCGAACCGCTCCGCGGTGTCCAGCTCCGCGAAGCTGCCCGGACCCGACTTGGGCCAGAACAGCGTGCAGGTGAAGGACCTGTCCGGGTTGGGCAGGGCGATCATCATGGCCTTGCCGCGCGGCCAGATGTGCAGCGCGCCCGGATCGAGGGCGAACCCGCCGTCGCGCGCCGGGATCGTCAGCTCCTTGTAGCCGTAGTCGAGGTACTCCTGGCTGAAGTCGAAGCCGGGAATGAACTGCAGCCGTCCCCGTACCGCGCTGTAGGCGCCGTCGGCGGCGAGCACGACCGGGGCGGCGCGGGTGACGGGACCGCCGGGCGTGTCGAAGTCCATCCGGCCCGAGTCGACGTCGAGCCCGGTCAGCCGGTGCTCGAAGAGGGCACGGACCCCGGGCATGCCGAGGGCCGCGTCCAGCAGGGTGCGGTTGAGCTCCGAGCGGCTGATGGAGTTGATCGCCCGCCGTCCTCCGGCGCTGTACGGCTGGAAGGCGAGCGTGCCGTCGGGGGCGTGCGTCATCCGGCCGGGCATCGGCAGCGCGGCCTTCAGCACGGTCTCGTCCAGCCCGATCCGGCGCAGCGCGTCGATCCCCCGCTCGGAGATCGCCAGGTTGATCGAGCGCCCGCGCTCGGGGGCGGCCCCGCGCGGGTCGGGCCTGCGCTCGTACAGGGTGACCTCGTAGCCTCGGCGGGCCAGGTAGCAGGCGGTCAGGCAGCCGACCAGCCCGGCGCCGACCACGGCGACCTCGCCGGGTGAACTCATGCCGGTCTCACCTCCCCGGCGAGCGCGTCGGCCGCCCGCCAGCAGTCGTGGAACGTGGAGTACATGGGCACGGGGGCGAACCGGATGACGTCCGGGCGCCGCACGTCGGCGAGGACACCGTGGACCTCGTGCAGCCGGGCGGCCAGGTCGGCGACACCGACGGCGCCGGCGCCGCCCCCGGTCACCCGGAGGGAGAGCTGGGCTCCGCGCCTGGCCGGGTCGGCGGGCGTGACGATCTCCAGCGGGCGGTCGCGGGCCACCTCGGTGAGCAGCCGTTCCAGATAGCCGGTGAGCGCCAGGCTCCGCTCCCGCAGCGCCGTCATGCCGGTCTCGGCGAACATCCGCAGCGAGACCCGGACCGGGGCCATGGCGAGGATCGGCGGGTTGGAGATCTGCCAGGCGTCGGCGGTGGGGACGGGGACGAGTTCGGGCCGCATCTCGAAGCGGGTCGCCTGCTCGGTGCTCCACCACCCGGCCAGCCGGGGCAGTTCCGGGTCGGTCACGTGGCGCCGGTGCACGAAGCAGCCGGCGACCGCGCCGGGACCGGCGTTGAGGTACTTGTACGAGCACCAGGCCGCGAAGTCCACGTCCCAGTCGTGCAGCGCGAGCGGCACGTTCCCCGCGGCGTGCGCGAGGTCCCAGCCGACGAGGCACCCGGCCGCGTGCCCGGCGGCGGTGACGGCGGGGATGTCGAGGAACTCGCCGGTCAGGTAGTTGACCCCGCCGAGGAGCACGAGCGCCACCCGGTGTCCCTCGCGGGCCAGGTAATCCGTGATGTCCTCGGTGCGCAGGCAGTCCTCACCCTCGCGGGGGCGCAGGCGGACCACCGTCTCGTCGGGGTCGAGGCCGTGGTGCACGGCCTGGCTGCGCACCGCGTAGCTGTCGGAGGAGAAGGCGTGGTCCTCGATGACGATGCGGGTGCGCTCGCCCGCCGGACGGTAGAAGGTCGCCATCATCAGGTGCAGGTTGACGGTGAGGGAGTTCATCACCACGGTCTCGTCGGGGAACGCGCCCACCAGGGCGGCGGCGTCCTCGCGCAGCTCGGCGTGGTAGGGCAGCCAGGGATGTGCCGCCCGGTGGTGTCCCTCGACCGCGTGCAGGGCCCAGTCGTCCAGCTCGGCGGAGATCGCGGCGCGGGCGGCACGGGGCTGGAGGCCGAGCGAGTTGCCCGCGAAGTAGGCGACCTCGGGGTAACGGCAGGCGGCGGGGGCGGGCGGGACGAGGAACTCCGCGCGGCGGCACACCGGCTTCCCTGCGCCCCCTGCGCCCCCTGCGCCCCCTGCGCCCCCTGCGTGCTCGGTGTGCTCGGCGTGCTCGGCGTCGGCGGCCAGCGCCTCCCGCTCGCCGAGGCCTCCGGGGCTTCCGGGGCTTCCGGAGCCGCCGGGACCGTCATGTCCGCCCAGGTCACGGCGCGGGCCACCGGCCGGGTCGCCACGCGGGTCACCACGTGGGTCACGGAGGTCGCCGGGACGTCCCGTCCTCGCGGCCGTCACGCCGACACCTCGATCGCCGGGCCTCCGGCGCGCTCACTCGTCACGTCATCTCCTTCTCCCCTCTCATGTTCACCCATACTGAACTGAGGTGAAATTAGCGGCGCGCGACGATTCCGGCCGCACGCTTTGCGGACGGAAGGTTCTCCGGGCATCCGGTTTCGAGATGACGGAGCGTCACCAGGGAGGGCGGCGTCTCACGCTCGGTTAACGCGTTGTCGCCACCTTCTTCGGGGAAAGGTCCAGCGACGGCAGCACCTCTGTGCCCAGCAGCTCCACGCCGCCGTCGTCGGTGAGACCGTGCGGCGTACCGAACTCCACCCGGTGCGCGCCCGCGTCGAGGAGGGCCTGGGCCTGTGCGGCCACCTGCTCCGGGGTGCCGGAGAAGGCGAACAGGTCGAGCAGGTCGCCGGGGATCAGCCGCCCGGCGTCCTCGTCCCTCCCCGCGCCGACCAGCTCCTTGACCCGGCCGAGCAGGTCGGCGGGGATCTCCACGGTCGGATCGAGGTCGGCGACCACCGCGAGGTACATGGCGACCTCGGCGCGCGCCCTGGCGCGGGCCGCGGCGCCGTCGGCGTCCACGACGGTCACCGCGCCCAGGACGACGCCGATCTCGCGAGGGTCGCGCCCGGCCGCCACCGCCCCGGCCGCGACCCGCTCGCGGATCACCCCGACCATCGCCGGGTTCGCGCTGCCGCCCACCTTGATCTCGTCGGCGACCCGCCCGGCCAGCGCCGCCCCTCGCGGGCCCCAGGCGCCGAGGAGCAACGGCGGCCGGGCCCGGTGCACGGGGTAGCGCGGCCGGGTACCGGGCGCGAGACGGAACATCTTCCCCTCGTACCCGCCGGTGTCACCGGCCAGCAGCCGGTAGACCACCTCGGCGGCCTCCGCCAGGGCGGTCAGCGGCCTGGGCTGGGCGATGCCCACCGCGCCGAGCCAGGTGCCGCGCGCCAGGCCCAGGTAGGCGCGGCCGTGCGAGGCCAGGTCGAGGGCGGCGAGCTGCCCGGCGATCTCGTACGGTGCCGTCGAGTACGGGTTGAGACAGGCCGCGCCGAGCCGCACCCTCTCGGTGGCGGCGGCCATCTCCAGCAGGGGGAAGATCGGCGGCTGGTACATCAGGTCGCCGAACACGCTCAGCACGTCGAAGCCGTGCTCCTCGGCGCGGCGCGCGAGCCGCGCGTAGTCACCGGCCCGCTTGTCGCTCTGCAGGCCGAGACCGATCTCAGCGGCCGTCATCGCGAACCCCCGGCCCGGCGGCCGGCGCGGCCCCCCTCAGGTCGGCGCTCATCGCGAACCCCCGGCTCAGCGGTGGTCATCGCGAACCCCGGCTCGGCGGTGGTCATCGCGGTCCCCCTCGGTCGGTCGTCATCGCGAGCCCCCTCAGGTCAGGTCGGCGGAGTTCATCCGGCGGCGGCGGGCCCGCTCGACCCGCATCACCAGCCGCTCCTCGGGATCGGGGCAGGCGAACAGGGTGTCCCGCTCCAGCCAGTCGCCCTCGGCGAGGTCGCGCTGCTTGGCGGCGAGGAAGGGCAGCACCGAGGCGAGCGCGTAGACGCAGAAGTGCTCGCCGTCGGGGAGCCGCAGGTGGGCGCTGTTCTCCAGCGTGAAGCAGTCACCCACCTCCATCCCGCAGACGGATCTGCCCTCGATGCGGTCGACCACCACCCGCAGGTCGTACAGCTCCATGTCGCCGTCGCCGTCGCCGTTCCCACCGATGTCGTCCATGCCGGTTCCTCCCCCGGCCCGTCCAGGCCGTGATCCTCGCTGCCGTACGGCGTGCGGCCCGGCCTGTGGGGGTACCGCCTCCGGCTCGGCGTCCGCGCGGGCGGCCGGCCTCCGGTTCACGATGTGAGCAGTTCGGAGTGGTGGTGCACGATGAGCCAGTCGCCGTCGACGCGGCGCAGCACGTCGGTCACCCGGCTGCGCCGCGCGGGCCCGCCCGGCGGTTCGGCGACGAGCACGTAGCGGGCGACGCCGGTGTCGTCCCACACGTCGATCCGCTTGTCCTCGGCCGCCAGCCGGTCGAGGCGGGGACGGGCGCCCGAGCCGTCCCGGCCGTCGCGGTAGGCGTCGAGTTCCGCCCGGGTCCGCAGCGGTCCCGGCAGGTGCGTCTCCCAGGTGGTCACCTCGTCGTGCAGGTGCCCGTCGAACCGGCGGCGGTCGGCCGCGAGGAACGCGTCGTACATGTCGTCGATGCCCGCCGCGATCAGGCCGGCGTCCGCGCCGGAGGCGGTGTTCATGGTTTCTCCCATCCCGACCGGTCGTCGCGGACGACCCGGCCGCCCTTCATCACCCAGCGGACCCCGCGGAAGGCCGAGGTGTCCGCGAGCGGGTCCGCGTCCATCGCGATGAGGTCCGCGTACTTGCCGACCTCGACGGTGCCGAGATCGGCGGCGGCGCCGAGCCAGCGCACCGGGCCGAGCGTGCCGGCGTGGAGCGCCGCCGCCGGGCCGAGGCCGCCCTCGGACATGCACTCCAGCTCGCGTACCGAGGCGTTGGTCCCCTCGAAGTCCCAGAACGGCGGCATGTCGCTGCCCAGCAGGACGTCCACCCCCGCGTCGAGGGCCATGGCGTAGCTCTCCAGGTGCCGGGGTCCGGCACCGAGCGAGCGGCACTGCATCCACTCCGGCACCCCGAGCTCGTCGAAGAACTCCTTGCAGCGGGTGACGAGCAGTGTCGGCACCAGGGAGGTACCGCGTTCGGCCATCCTCTTCGCGACCTCGGGGGTGAGCTGGTAGCCGTGCTCCACGCAGTCGAGGCCCAGCTCGACGGCCTCGGCGATCACCGCCGCCGGGCCCGCGTGCGCGGTGACCTTGCGGCCCCAGGCGTGCGCGGTCTGCAGTGCCGCCGCCAGCTCGTCGGAGAACAGCTGCGGGGTGTCGATCCTCTCGTGCTCCCCGGCGATCCCGCCCGAGATCATGATCTTGATGAGGTCGGCGCCCGCCTTGACCTGGCTGCGCACCCCGCGCCGGAACCCGTCGGCGCCGTCGCACTCCAGGGTGTCGCTCCCCTCGTGCCCGTGGCCACCGGTGCACACCAGGGCGCGACCGGCGGTGAAGATGCGCGGGCCGATCGCCCGGCCCGACTCGATCGCCCGGCGCAGCGCGAAGTCGGCGTGGTCCTTCTCGGCCACGCACCGCACCGTGGTGACCCCGCAGTGCAGGGTGCGCCGGGCGCCGTCGGCCATGTAGAGGGCGAGCTCGTGCGCCGTCATGTTCTTCACGCTGTCGCCTCCCCGGCCGGGGAGCGACAGGGACAGGTGGGTGTGCATGTTGACCAGGCCGGGGGTGACGTGCGCGCCGTCGAGGTCGACCGGGTGGGCGTCGCCCGTCCGCTCCAGGATCTCCTCGCGGGGGCCCACGGCCGCGATCCGGTCGCCCCGGATCCACACCGCCGCGTCGGCGATCCGCCCCTCGTCACTCGCCGCTCCGGCCGCCGTACGGCTCCCCGGGGCCGCACCGGGAACACCGCGGGCGCGGGCGTCGGTGACGGTGCAGTTGACGAGGACCACGTCGTTGACCGCGCCGTTCATCGGGCCCTCCCGATGTCGAAGACCTCGTAGATGACCGGGTTGAAGGCGGTACGGACGAGCGTGGCCCGCATCTCCTCGGCGGCCGAGGTGAGACGGCTGCGCACGACCCCGACCCTCGCGCCGTCCACCCGGACGCGCCCCTCACCGGCGGGGGCGGCCTTTCTCCCGTCCGGGGCGACGGGTGCGACGTCTTCGAGGGCGAAGGGCTCAGACATCGTCGATCCCGTAGGTGCGGCGGGCTGCGTCGGGTGAGACGTAGCCCTCGGCGACGTCGCGGCGGACGAGCTCCGGATCGCGCTCGCGCGGATCGCCGTGCCCGCCGCCCCCGGCCGTCAGCACCGTGACCCGGTCCCCGACCTCCACCCGGGTCCGCTTCGTGCTCACCCGCTGCTCGCGCTCGGTGCCGGGAAAGACCACCACCTGGTTGGGCTCGGGCTCCAGCCCGCCCTCCAGCGCCCACGGCCGCGACCGCGTCTTCTTGATCACCGACAGGAACTCCCCCGGCACCACGAAACGGATGTCACGCCGCAGCCCCACCCCGCCCCGGAACCGCCCCGCACCCCCGGAGTCCTCCCGCAGCTCCACCCGCTCGAAGAACATCCCCGTCCTGGCCTCCAGGACCTCGATCGGGGTGATGCGCCCCGTACTGCCCGAGACGTGGGTGGCGGCGTTCATGCCGTCGTGGGAGGGGGTGGCACCCCAGCCGACCGGGTCGTTGTTGCTGACCGCGAACATCTGCCCGGTCTCCGGATGGATCCCGACCATCATGAACCCCGGCACGTCGCCCCCAGAGGAGGCCGGCAGCCGGTCCGGCATCCCCTGCGCCAGCGCCTTCAGGATGAGCTCGACCGCGACGATGCCGGTCCAGAGGGTGAACGTCGGCTGCGGGTAGACGGCGTGGAAGAGCGTGCCCGGCTCGGCCCGCACCTCCAGGGGAACGGTCGTACCGAAGTTGGACGGCTCGTCGGGCGAGGTGAGCGCCTTGAGGACGACCTTGCAGATCGCGATGGTCGCGCCGAACGGCATGTTGACGGGACCGGGCACGGCGGGCGCGGAACCGGCGAAGTCGACGGTGAAGGTGCCGTCGGCGATGGTGACGGTGACCTGCATGCGGACCGGTTCCTCGGTGATCCCGTCGTCGTCCAGCCAGTCGACCGCCGTCCACGAGCCCTGCGGCAGCTCGGCGAGGGCGGCGCGGGTGCGCGCCTCGCCGTCCTCGACCATCCGCCGGACCGCGGCGTCCACGGTCGGACGGCCGAACTTCTCCAGGATCTCCAGGAACCGGCGCTCGCCGGTGCGCAGCGCGGCGACCTGCGCGTTCAGATCACCGATCACCAGATCCGGCATCCGCGAATTGAACCGGATCAACTCGATGATCTCCCGATTCGGCACACCCCCCGAGAACACCTTCGTTCCCGGAAAGATAATCCCCTCCTGATGCATGTCCGTGGAATCCAGCACATACCCCGGATCCTTCGCCCCCAGATCCATCCAATGAGCCCGCACACACAGGAAACCCACCAGATCAACACCCACGAACACCGGACAGAACAACGTCGCGTCATAGGAATGCGCCGCGTTCCAGTACGGATAGTTCAACAACACCACATCACCCGGGCACAGATTCTCCCGCCCCACATACTCCACACCCTTGCGCAGGGAGAAGTCGTTGGCGCCGAGGAAGAAGGTGAGCCCGGTGGCCTCGGCGATCAGCCGCAGGTCCGCGTCGTACATCGACATCCCGAAGTCGTGGACCTCGTAGATGACCGGGTTGAACGATGTGCGGATCAGCGTGGCCCGCATCTCCTCCGCCGCCGCGAGCAGGTAGCTGCGCACCACCTCGGCGGTCGCGCCGTCCAGCCGGGCGCCTTCCGGCCGGGCGCCGTCCGTGCGCGTGCCGTCCGGGTGCCCGTCGTCCTGTCGCCCGCCGTCCAGCCGCTCCGTCATGACTCCGCCTCCACAAGCCGTACCAGCAGGTAGCCGTGCTCCTCGACCTCGACCCGCTGTCCCGAGGGGACCACGGTGGTCGAGGTGCCCTCGTCGACCAGGGCGGGCCCGTCGAACGCGTCACCGGGCTCCAGCAGCGCGCGGTCGTAGACGGCGAACGAGGCCGTGGCGCGGGTGCCGAAGTCGTAGGCGTCCCTGCGGGCGAGCAGCGCCCGGCTCGCGTCGCCGTCGCCCGGCGGGCGCACCACCAGCTCGGGCCTGTCGGTACGGCCGACGCCGCGCACCCTCAGGTTGAGGATCTGCACCCGGTTGTCCATGGCGTGCCCGTACCGCGCCGCGTGGGTCTCCTCGAACGCCCGCCTGATCGCGTCCCGGTCGAGGTCGCGGCCCGCGGTGACGATGAGCGAGTGCTCCTGCCCCAGGTAACGCAGCTCGAACCGGCGCTCGAGGACCATGCGCCCGGCCGGGACCCGCTGCGCCTCCAGGGAGGCGACCGCCTCGGCCTCGACGCCCTTGAACACCGCCTCCAGCCCGTCGAGGTCGGCGTCGTCCAGGGTGGCCGCCACCGTACGGGAGAAGTCGTCGACGATGTCGGCGCTGAGCATGCCCCAGGCGGAGAAGCCCGACGGGGCGAACGGCACGATGACCTCGCCGATGCCCATCTCCGCCGCGAGCAGCGGGGCGAGCAGCGGCCCGGCCCCGCCGAACGCGAGCAGCGAGAAGCCGCGGGGGTCGTGTCCCCGCTCGACCGTGATCTGCCGGACCGCGCCGACGGTCCTGGCCAGCAGCACGTCGAAGACGCCCGCCGCCGCGGCCTCCGGGCCGAGCCCGAGCGGCCCGGCCACCTGCTCGTCGAGCGCCGCGCGGGCGGCGTCGGCCCGCAGCTCCATCGCCCCGGCCAGGAAGCGGGCCGGGTCCACGTAGCCGAGGACGACCGCCGCGTCCGTGACAGTGGGGCGGGTGCCGCCCCGGCCGTAACACACCGGGCCGGGGTCGGCACCCGCGCTCTGCGGCCCCACCTTCAGCAATCCCCGCTCCAGCCACGCGATCGAGCCCCCTCCGGCGCCGATCGTGCGGATGTCGTAGGTGGGGATCAGCAGCGGGAAGTGCTCCAGCTGCGCCTCGTAGGCGGCCACCGGGGACCCGTGCTCGATCACGCACGCGTCCAGCGAGGTACCGCCGATGTCGAAGGTCAGAAGGTCCCGGCGACCGAGGGCGGCGGCGATGTGCGCCGCGCCCACGATGCCGCCCGCCGGGCCCGACAGCACGGTGTGCGTCGGGGAGGTCTTGGCCACGGCCGACGTCATGGAACCGCCGCCGGACCGCATGATCAGGAATCGCCCGCCGAACCCGCGCTCGGCCAGCCCGCGCTCCAGCCGGTCCACGTACCTCTCGAAGATCGGCCGGATGTAGGCGTCGAGGACGGTCGTGCTGGTCCGCTCGTACTCGCGGTACTCCCTGACGATGTCGGTGGAGACCGAGACCGTCACGTCCGGGTACGCCTCGCGGATGATCCGGGCGGCCTCCCGCTCGTGGGAGGGGTCGAGGAAGGAGTGCAGGAAGCAGACGGCGATCGACACCACGCCCCGCTCCTCGACGAGGACCCGTGCGGCCTCCCTCACCCCGGCGGCGTCGAGCTCCTCGACCACCCGGCCCCGGTGGTCGAGGCGTCCCCGCACCCCGGCGGTGTGGCGGCGCTGTACGAGGCTCTCGGGCCGCTCGTACTGGAAGTCGTACATGTGGTCGGCGGGCACGTTGCCCCTGCCGATCAGGAAGATGTCGCGGAAGCCGTCGTTGGTGAGAATCCCGGTGGGCTCGCCGCGCCGCTCCAGGACGGCGTTGAGGCCGAGGGTGGTGCCGTGGATGAACAGTTCCACCCGCGACAGGTCGGTGCCGAGCGCGGTGACCGCGTCCAGCACGCCCTCCCAGGGGCGGGCCGGGGTGGTCGAGGCCTTCCTGAAGCGCACCTCGTGGGTGCGCGTGTCCAGCTCCATCGCGTCGACGAAGGTGCCGCCGATGTCGACGGCCAGCCGGAGGTGCTTGAGGTCGGGCATCGCGGTTGTCACCTTTCGATCAGGGCGGGGATCTCGGCGGCGCGCCGGCAGGCGACCAGGCTCGCGTCGTACGGGCGGAGTTCCTGCTCCTGTTCCCGGCACTCGCCGGTCGCGAAGGGACAGCGCGGCGCGAGGGCGCAACCCGCGGCGGCGTCCGCCTCCTCCAGGTCCCTGGTCAGCTCGACCCGCGGGCCGCCGTACCCGGCGCCGAGGCTGGGGGCGCCGGCCAGCAGTGCCCGGGTGTAGGGGTGCAGCGGGTTGCCGAAGACCTCCTCCACCGGCCCTTCCTCGACGATCCGCCCCAGGTAGAGAACCGCGACGCGGTCGCAGAACCCCCGGACGGTGGCCAGGTCGTGGGAGATGAAGACCGTGCCGCGCGAGCGGTCGCCGCTCACCTCGGCGATCACCTTCAGGATCTGCGCCTGCACGGTGACGTCGAGCGCCGAGGTCGGCTCGTCGAAGACGATCAGGTCGGGGTCGCCGACGAGCGCGCGGGCGATGCCGGCGCGCTGCGCCTGCCCGCCGGACAGCTCGTGCGGGCGCCGCCCGAGGATCGACGGGTCCAGTTCCATGCGCTCCAGGACGCGGGCGACGCGTGACGCCCGCTCGGAGGCGGGCACCCCGGCGGCGCGCAGCGGCTCACCGATCGCGTCCGCCACGGTCCGCCGGGGGCTGAGCGATTCGACGGGATCCTGGAAGACCAGCTGGACGCGGGTGCGCAGGCGGCGCAGCTCCCGGCCGCGCAGCTCCGACAGCACCCGCCCGGCGACCTCGACCCGCCCCTGGGAGGGCGGCACCAGCCCGAGCACCAGCCTGGCCAGCGTGCTCTTGCCGCAGCCGCTCTCCCCGACGATGCCCAGGGTCTCGCCCGCGGCGACGTGGAGGCTGACCCCGCGCAGGGCGTGGTGGCCCCCGCCGCCGAAGCGGGCACGGTAGAAAACGTGCGCGTCCTCGACGCGCAGCACCTCCGCTCCCGTCCTCCCTGCGGAGGCGGCCCCCGCCCCGGAGCCCACCCGCGCGCAGGGCGGGACGACCGTACGCACGGGCGGTGCCCCCGTACGGCCGGGCGGCTCCGCGTCCACGGGCGCGGTCTCCGTGAGAGACGACCGGGGAGGCGCGTCCACGGGCGGAGGCGTGCCGTCGGGTTCGGTGAGGGGCCCGGAGCGGGGGTGGAAGCAGGCGGCGCTCCAGTCGGAGGCCAGTGCCTCGGCGAGCGGGAGCTCCGTCCTGCACAACTCCGTCACGTGCGCGCAGCGCGGCGCGAACGGGCAGGAGGACGGCGCCTCCACCGGCAGCGGCATCGCGCCGGGGGTGGCGGTCACCGGGCGCCCGTCGATGTCGGGCACCGAGCGCAGCAGCGCCCGCGTGTAGGGGTGGGCGGGCTCGTCGAGCACCTGCGGCCCCGGACCGGTCTCCACCACCGTCCCGGCGTAGAGCACCACGACGCGGTCGCAGACCCCCGCGATGGAGGCGAGGTCGTGGGAGATCAGCAGGACGCCGCGCCGCTCGGCGTTCGCGGCGAGCCGGAAGCGGTTGAGGATCTCCCTGGTGAGGGTCACGTCCAGCCCGGTGGTGGGCTCGTCGGCGATCAGCAGGCCCGGGGCGCACCCGGTGGCCAGCGAGATCATGACGCGCTGCGCCATGCCGCCGGAGAGCTCGTGCGGGTAGGCGTCCAGGCGACGTCTCGGGCCGCGGATGCCGACCGACTCGAACAGCTCGGCGGCGACCTCCCTGGCGGGGGCGGGCGCCAGGTCCCGGTGGGTGACGAGCCGGTCGACGAGCTGGCGGCCGACGGTCCTGGTGGGGCTGAGCGCGCCGCGCGGGTTCTGGAAGCAGATCGCGGCGCCGTGCCCCCGGAAGGACTCCAGCTCGGCGGCGCCCATCGTCAGCACGTCGGCGCCGTCGAACAGGACCCGCCCGGCCGTACGGGAGCCGCCGGGCAGCAGGCCCACGATCGAGCGGGCCACCATGCTCTTGCCGCCGCCGCTCTCGCCGACCAGGCCGACCACCTCGCCGGGCTCGACGCTCAGGTTCACCCCGCTCAGCGCGGCGACCCGGCGTCCGGGGCGGTGGATCACGACGGAGAGGTCCTCGATCGACAGGAGGGTCATCGCCCGTCACCTCCTCGTGGAGTCGGCGCGTTCCTGCAGGCCCTCACCGAGGAGGCTGAAGCCCAGGACGCAGATCAGCAGGAAGAGGCCGGGAGGTACCGAGGTCCACCACCGGCCGGCGACGACGTCCCCGGTGCCGAGGCTGATCATGGCTCCCCATTCGGCGGTGGGCACCGGCACGCCGAGGCCGAGGAAGGACAGCCCGGCCAGCGTGAGCATCGCCCAGCCGCAGTTCAGCGGGGCGATGACGCGCACCGGCGTGAGGCTGTTGGGCAGTACGTGCCGCCAGAGCACCCCCCAGAAGGAGGCCCCGGAGGCGCGGGACGCCTCCACGAAGGGCAGTTCCCTGACGGAGCGCACCTCGGCCCGCACCAGCCGGGCGTACGCGGGCGCGTTCACCAGCGCGATCACCGCGACCAGGTTGGCGGTCCCGCCGCCGAGCAGCGCGGCCACCGCCAGGGCCAGGATGAAGGTGGGGAACGCCTGGAAGACGTCGAGCACTCGCATCAGCACGTCGTCCGGCCGGCCGCCCCGGTATCCGGCGACCAGGCCGACGAGACTGCCCGCGACCACGGCCAGGGCGACCGCGGCGACCGCGATGCCGACGTCGAGCCTGGCCGCGTGCAGGACCCGGCTCCACACGTCCATGCCGTTGAGGTCGGTGCCCAGGAGGTGGGCGCCGCCCGGCGGGGCGAGGGAGGCGAGGGGGTCGATCTCCTCGGGGCCCCACGCGGTCAGCGCCGGCGCGAACACGACCGCCACGGCGACCAGGACCAGGATCGCGGAACCGGCCGTGATCAGGGACGACGCGAAGCGCCGGTCCCCATCGCCCTCCCGGACGCGCCCGGTCCTCGGGGCACGCGCGTCATCGGGCTTCCGTACGCGTCCGGCGTCGGGGGCGTGTTCGGCGTCCGGCATCAGATCCTCACTCTCGGGTCGAGGACCGCCTGGACGACGTCGGCGACGAGGAACACCACCACGTAGAACAGCGCGATCACGAGCACCGACGCCTGCACCACCGGGTAGTCCCGGTAGAGCAGGCCGCGCAGCGCCCACTGCCCGAAGCCCTGCCAGGAGAAGACGTACTCCACGAGGACCGTCGAGCCGATGGAGAAGCCGAACACCAGGGCCGCCAGCGCGGGGAGGCGCACCAGCGCGGCCCGCACCAGGTAGCCGCGCAGCAGCAGCCGGTCCCCGAGACCGTGCGCGGCGGCGGCCGCGTACGCCTCGGAGGCGAGCACCTCCAGCGCGGAGGCCCGGACGCTGCGCAGCAGCGGCGCGACGATGACGATCACCAGCGTGGTCACCGGCAGCACGAGGTGTTCCAGTGCCGAGACGAACGCGGGGCCGTTGGCCGTCAGCGCCGCGTCGAGCAGGTCGGCGCCGGTGATGAGGCTGAGGTCGGTGCCGGGGTCGACCCGGCCGCTGGGCGCGGGGAACCAGCCCAGGACGCTGTAGCCGACGAGGACCAGCACCAGGCCGAGCCAGAACTCCGGCACCGAGTTGCCGACGAGCGCCGCGACGCGGACGGTGTGGTCGCCGAACCGGCCCGCGTTGCGCGCCGACCAGATGCCGAGCACCGTCGCCAGCACCAGCGCCACGGCCAGCGCGATCACCACGAGTTCCATGGTCGGCCCGACGCGCACGGCCATCTCCGAGCCCACCGGGGCGCCGCTCTGGATGGAGGTGCCGAAGTCACCGGTGAACAGCCCCCCGGCGTAGTCGAGGAACTGCCGCCACAACGGCCGGTCCAGCCCGAACCTGGCCCGCGCGGCGGCGGCGTCGGCCTCCGTGGCGTTGGGGCCGAGGATGGTGCGGATCGGGTCGCCCGGCAGGACCCTGACGAGGAGGAAGGTCAGGACGACCACCCCGAGGAGCACCGGGACGAGCTGGAGCAGCCGTCTGAGGAGGAACCGGAGGATGCGCACGGACTACCCGGCGACGCTCAGGTAGCGCAGCCGGGCCAGACCGTCCATCGGCTGGACCCAGCCCGCCACCGACTCCCTGACGGGGAGGTTGAAGTCGGGCTGGCAGACGACGACCCACGGCACGTCCCCGGCCAGGATCTCCTGCACGCGCAGCCAGAGCTTGGCGCGCTCCGCCTCGTCGACGACGGTGTGGGAGTCCTCGAAGATCTTCTCGATCTCGTCGTTGACGTAGTTGGAGTAGTTGAGGCTGGCGCCCTTGGTGAAGCTGGTCCCGAGCATGTACTCCACGTCGTTGACCCAGAGCTGGCCCACGGTGATCTGCAGCGGGATGTTCTTCCTCTCCCTGCGCTCGGCGAGCGTGGCGGGGTCGAGCGGGGTGAGCTTCAGCTCGATGCCCGCCTTCCCGGCCTCGCTCTGCACCAGGACGGCGATCTGCTGCTGCTCCTCGCTGTCGGTCTGGAAGACCAGCTCGGAGGTGACCGAGGTCCTGCCCGCCCCGGCCAGCGTCTCCCTGGCCTTGGCGACGTCGTAGGTGTAGGGGTAGCCGGTCTCGGAGTAGCCGGGCATGTCCAGCGGGACGACGCTCCTGGCGGGCCGCGCGTCGCCGCCGTAGACGTTGGCGATGATCTGCTCGTACGGGACGGCGTGGGCGAGCGCCCTGCGGACCGCGGGGTCGTCGAAGGGCGCGGTGGTCACCGACATCTGGATGGCGACCTGGCTGTTGCTCGGCGCGGAGATGACCTTGATGCCCGGGGTGGTCTTGAGGTCCTTGATGTCGCGCTGGCCGATCCCGAAGGCGATGTCGATGTCGCCGTTCTGCAGCTGGAGGCGCTGGTTGGCGGCGGCGGGCACCACGGTGAGCCTGATCTCGGGGCTCTTGGCGCCGTCGGGGCCGGGATAGCCGGTGTTGGCGGTGAGCAGGATCTCCTGGCCCTGGACCGCCTTGCCGACGTTGAAGTAGCCGCCGCTCGGGGGGTTCTTGGCGAACCACTCCTTGGCCCAGGGGTCGTCGTCGGTGGCGTGCTTCCTGGCCTCCTCGGAGTCGAAGACGTACAGCGAGATGGCCTGGATCTGCCGGGTGAGGGCGCTGGGGAACGCCTGGGTGAACGTCACGGTGTGGTCGTCGACCACCTCGACCTGGTCCGCCTCGGTGAGCCCGATCAGCCGGTAGATCCCGGCGACGTTGGCCTTCGCGGCGAAGGCGCGGTCCTTGGACCACTTGACGTCCCTGGCGGTCATCTCGTTGCCGCTGGCGAACTTCACGCCCTTGCGCAGCTTGAGGGTCCAGACCTTGTTGCCGGCGTCGGGCTCGAAGGACTCGGCGAAGGCCGGGGCGACGGCCTCGGTGTCGAGGATCCGGCCGCCGCCGACCGAGGTGACCCCGTAGTCGACCATGTAGGGGAAGACGTTCTTGTAGAGCATCAGCGCGGTCAGGTCGAATCCGACGAAGTCCTGGTCCCAGCTGCTCAGGTAGCTGCCCACCGCGATCCGCAGCGCCGAGGCGGCCGGGGCGGCGCTCCCGCCGGGGGCCGCGCTCGCCGCCGGGGTGTCCGAGCCGCCCGCCTTGGTACCCGCGGCGCACCCGGTCGCGAAGAGGAGGGCGACCCCACCCCCGAGGTGCAGGATCGAGCGACGGGACAGCGCGGGGGACACCGGGCCGTGGGGGTGAGGCAAACCGGGCATCGCAGTCCTCCAGGGGCCATGAGGGATAGGCCGCGAGGTGGGCGGATCGCGGCACTGACGGCCCACCCGACCTACATGTGCCGTTTGTTCTATCAGACCTGAGTTTGGTGAACAAGGGACCGGTTTTTGTTCACACGAAAAACTCGTGTTCATCCAGGTGAACCGGCAAATGGAAGGTCGACTCGAGTGGTCGTGTTCACTGAATTTCACACGGACGACGCCCAGAAGTGACCGGCGCTTCCTACCCTCTCGGCGGGGCCGGGCATACCCGCGCCCCGCACCACCCGGCCCTGCCGGTCGCGGCACGTCCGGTTCGTGATCACCGCGCCCGGGACGGGCGGGACGCGCCGGGGCCGTCGGGACGAGCGCGGGTTCGCCCGGTTCATGAGCACCGCGCCCAGGATGCGCGGGACGTATCAGGACGAGTAAGGATTTGCCCGGTTCGTGATTACCGCGCTCAGGATGGGCAGGACGTATCGGGGCGAGTACGGGTTCCACCGGAGCCGGTCCTCGACCACAGTGCCGCCGGAACCCCGGCGGCGCCCCCTGCGGGAGTGAGCCGATGTTCTCCGTACCTGTACTGCTCGTCGTGGCCGCCACGGCGGTGATCGCGACGCTGGCCTGCGCGCTCGCCCTGGTGGCCGGGTCCCCCTGGCCGCTCTCCCTGCTCAGCGGCGTCGCGGCGGGCGCGGCCACCCTCGGCGTGCTCTCCCGCCTGCTGGACGACGGCCACCGAATCCGCCCGTAGTGCTCCGGTGTGCACGCGGACCCCGCCCTTCCCGCCGCCCGCGACGAGCCACGTACGGCACGTCACGTACGACGAGCCGCGTACGGCAGGCCGCGCACGGCGGGCCGCCTGCGACGGCACGTCCTCCGGCGCCCTCCGAGCGGCAGGGCACCGGGGGCCGGCGGGAACGGGTGGTGGACGGGCGGGGTCCGGCGGATCAGAAACCGCGCGCCAGGTGGTAGTAGGCCTGGTTCCAGCGGATCTCCTTGGCGAACTGGCGGGCGGTGGTGTCCGCGTCGATGACCAGGAGCTCGACACCGAGCATCTCGGAGAGGTCGGTGAGCTCCTCGGTGGTCAGCGCCGACGACAGGACCGTGTGGTGCGGGCCCCCGGCGGTCAGCCACGCCTCGGCGGAGGTGCTCAGGTTCGGGCGGGGCCTCCACACCGCGCGGGCGACGGGCAGGCTGGGCAGCGGCTCGGCGGGGGCGACCACGTCGATCTCGTTGGCCACCAGCCTGAACCGGTCCCCCATGTCGGACAGGCCGATCACCACGGCGGGACCCGGCTCCGCGTCGAAGACCAGCCGGACGGGATCCTCGCGCCCGCCGATGCTCAGCGGGTGGATCTCGCACGAGGGCACCCCGGCGGCGATCGTCGGGCAGACCTCCAGCATGTGCGCGCCCAGGATGACCTCCTGGCCGGGGGTCAGGTGGTAGGTGTAGTCCTCCATGAAGGAGGTGCCGCCGGAGAGACCGGCCGACATCACCTTCAGGGTGCGCACCATCACCGAGGTCTTCCAGTCGCCCTCGCCGCCGAAGCCGTAGCCGTCGGCCATCAGCCGCTGCACCGCGAGCCCCGGCAGCTGCCGCAGCCCGCCGAGGTCCTCGAAGTTGGTGGTGAACGCGCCGAAGCCCCCCTCGGTGAGGAAGTGGCGCAGCCCCAGCTCGATGCGGGCGGCGTAGCGCAGCGAGTCGTGGCGCTCGCCTCCGGCGCGCAGCTCGGGGGCGACCTTGTAGGTGTCCTCGTACTCGGAGATCAGGACGTCCACGTCGGCGTCCGCCGCGGCGTCGACGGCGGCGACCAGGTCGTTGACGCCGTAGGTGTTGACCGAGACGCCGAAGCGCAGCTGCGCCTCCACCTTGTCGCCCTCGGTGACCGCCACGTCGCGCATGTTGTCGCCGAAGCGGGCCAGCCGCAGCGAGCTCAGCTCGGCGCGCCCGGCCGCGGCCCGCGCCCAGGCGCCGACGCGCGCCGCCACCGCCGGGTCGCTCACGTGCCCGGCGACGGTCTTGCGCGCGACGCCCAGCCGGGACTGGATGTAACCGAACTCGCGGTCGCCGTGCGCGGCCTGGTTGAGGTTCATGAAGTCCATGTCGATGGAGCTCCACGGCAGCGCCACGTTGGCCTGGGTGTGCAGGTGCAGCAGCGGCGTGCGCAGCGCGTCCAGCCCGGCGATCCACATCTTGGCCGGGGAGAAGGTGTGCATCCAGGCGATCACCCCGACGCAGGCGTCCGAGGCGTTGGCCTCCAGGCAGACCCGGCGGATCGACGCGGCGTCGGTGAGCACGGGCTTCCACACCACCCGGAACGCCAGCGTCTCGTCAAGCTGCTCGGCGATTTTCTGGGACTGCTCCGCCACCTGGGCCAGCGTGTCCTCTCCGTACAGGCCCTGGCTTCCGGTGAGGAACCAGATCTCTCGCTCGTGGAGGGTCACCGCGGACTCCTTTGCCCGTAGACGTTCTGGTAGCGGTCGTACAAACTGTCGATGTCGGGCTGCGCGATGGACAGCGGCTCGCCCAGCTGACGGGCCACGTGCACGGTGCGGGCGACGTCCTCGCACATCACCGCCGCCTTGACGGCGGCGCGGGCGTCCGCGCCGATGGTGAAGACGCCGTGGTTGCGCATCAGGACCGCCGGGGAGCGGTGGCCCTCCAGGGTGGCGACGATTCCCTTGCCGATGTCGTCCCCGCCGATCAGCGCGAACGGCCCCACCGGGATCTCGCCGCCGAACTCGTCGGCCATCGCCGTCAGCACGCACGGGATGGCCTCGCCCCGCGCCGCCCAGGCGGAGGCGTACGTGGAGTGGGTGTGCACCACCCCGCCCACCCGCGGCATCGTCCGGTAGACGTACGCGTGCGCGGCGGTGTCGCTGGACGGCGCCAGCTCGCCCTCGACCAGCTCGCCGTCCAGGTCGCACACCACGATCGACTCCGGGGTGAGGTTCTCGTACATCACCCCGGACGGCTTGATGACGAAGAGGTCCTCGCCGGGGACCCGGCCGGAGACGTTCCCTGCCGTCCAGGCGACGAGGTTGTAGCGGACCAGTTCCTGGTGGAGCGCGGACACCGTCTCCCGCAGCTTCCTGACGACGGCGCTCATCCGGCCGCCCCCGTCCGGTGCGAGCCCGGGTGCCCGGTCACGCGCGGTGCCGGATGCCCGGCCACGCGCGGGGGCGGGGGCAGCGCCCGCCCGTTCAGATGTTCCTCGCGCCCGGTCACGCGTCCTCCTTGTTCGTCGACGTGTTCTTCTCGTTCTCGCCGGCCTGGTTGCGCAGGGCCCGCAAGCCGTGCAGCATCTCCCCGTCGGCGAAGTGGTCGTGCAGGCGGCGGTACTCGGCGTACAGCCGGTCATAGGTGTCCGCGCGCCCGGCGTCGGGGACGTAGACGGCCTCGCCGCGCCCGCCCATCGCGGCCGAGGCCGAGGTGATGTCGGGATAGGCCCCGGCGGCGACCGCGGCGTGGATGGCCGACCCCAGGGCACACCCCTGCTCGGAGCCGATCACCGAGATCGGGCGGCGCAGTACGTCGGCGTAGACCTGCATCAGGAAGTGGTTCTTGATCAGGCCCCCCGCGGCGACGAACTCGGTCACCGGCACCCCGGAGCTCTCGAAGGTCTCCACGATCGTGCGGGCGCCGAACGCGGTGGCCTCGATCAGCGCCCGGTAGGTGTCCTCGGGCCTCGTCGCGAGCGTCTGGCCGACGACCACGGCGGAGAGGTTGTGGTCGACCAGCACCGAACGGTTGCCGTTGTGCCAGTCGAGCGCCACCAGGCCGTGCTGCCCGACCCGCTGCGCGGCGGCGCGCTCGGTGAGGAGCTCGTGCACCGTGAGCCCGCGCTCCTCCGCCTCGCGCTCGTAGGAGCCCGGCACCGAGGTCTCGACGAACCATCCGAAGATGTCGCCGACACCCGACTGGCCCGCCTCGTACCCCCACAGGCCGGGCACGATGCCGTCACGCACCACGCCGCACATGCCGGGTACCTCGGCCAGGGCGTCGGAGGACATGACGTGGCAGGTGGAGGTGCCCATGATGGCGACCATCTGGCCGGGCCGCACGGCGTCGGCGGCGGCGGCCGTGACGTGGGCGTCGACGTTGCCGATCGAGATCGCGATGCCCTCGGGCAGCTTCGTCCACGCGGCGGCGCGGGCGTCCAGCCGTCCGGCGAGGCCGCCCAAGGGGGACGGCTCCCCGCCGAGCTTGGCGGTGAAACCGGTGAAGGCGGGGTTGAGCTCGGCGAGGAACTCCGCGGAGGGGTAACGGCCGTCCTGGCGGATGGCCTTGTACCCGGCCGTGCACACGTTGCGCGTCTCCACGCCGGTGAGCTGCCAGACGATCCAGTCGGCGGCCTCGATCCAGCGTTCCGCGCGGCCGTAGACCTCCGGGTCCTCCTCCAGCACCTGGAGGCCCTTGGCGAACGCCCACTCCGAGGAGATCTTCCCGCCGTAACGGGGCAGCCACGCCTCTCCCCTGCGGGCGGCGACGGCGTTGATCCGGTCGGCGTGCGGCTGCGCCGCGTGGTGCTTCCACAGCTTCGGCCACGCGTGCGGGCGGTCGGCGAGCCCGTCGACCTCGCACAGCGGGGTGCCGTCGGCGGTGGCGGGCAGCACGGTGCAGGCGGTGAAGTCGGTTCCCAGGCCGATGACCTGCGACGGGGAGATCCCGGCCGCCGCCACCGCCTTGGGCACCGCCTGGCGGAGCACCTCCCGCCAGTCCTCCGGCGACTGCAGCGCCCAGTCGGGGCCCAGGCGCACGGCGGTGCCCGGCAGCCGTTCCTCGATCACCCGGTGGGCGTACTCGTGCACGGCGGCGCCCATCTCGGCACCGTCGCCGACCCGGACCACCACGGCGCGGCCCGACAGCGTACCGAAGTCGACACCGACCACGTAACGATCGTTGTTAGCGTTCACATCATCTCCAGGACATCGGGACGTTGGGACCTCGGTACGGGGGGTCCGGCACGGACGACCGCGCCGGATCCGCGGGGTTCAGGCGCGGCGCGGCACGCCGGGACGGCACGGACCCGAGCCGGGAAAGGCGCCCGAACCCGGCCGCGACCTCGGGCACGGCATCACCACGGTACGCGGACTCAGGGGCGGAACGGCGCGGTGCTGGCCCTGGCCACGAACCGCGGCGGGACGACGTGTCGCTCGTGGGACCATTCCGCTCCCGCCTCCATCTGCCTGAGCAGGACCTCGATGCTGTGCTTCCCGACCGCCCCGAAGTCCTGCCTGATCGTGGTGAGCGGCGGGGTGAAGAACTCGGACTCGGGGATGTCGTCGAACCCCACGAGGCTGATCTGCTCGGGCACCCGCACGCCCAGCTCGGCGAAGGCCCGCAGCGCCCCGAGCGCCATCTGGTCGTTGGCGACGAAGACCGCGGTGACGCCCGGCGTCGCCGCCAGGCGCAGCCCGGCCTCGTAGCCGGAGCGCGGGCTCCAGTCTCCGGACAGCAGCTCGGGGATCGGACGGCCCGCGGCGGTCAGCACCTCGCTCCAGCCCTCGATCCGCCCGTCGGCCTCCAGCCAGTCCGACGGGCCGGCGACGTGCCACACGGTCTCGTGGCCGAGGTCGAGCAGGTGCCGGGTGGCCAGGCGGGCGCCCTCGACCTGGTCGACGCTGACCACCGACACATCACCCGCGTGGCTGCCCTCGACGGCCACGACGGGGACGTCGGTGGGCACGTCGGCCAGCGCCGGGGCGGCCGAGCGCTGCGGCGCGACCACCACTATCCCGTCGACGGACTGCTCGGCCAGGTAGCCGAGCGCGTCGCGCACGCCCGCGGTGTCGATGGTCTTGAGGCTGACCATGCTGACGAAGTATCCTGCCGCCCTGGCCGCCTGCTCGATCCCGTAGACCGTGCTCGCGGGCCCGTACAGGGTCGTGTCGAAGCTGACCACCCCGAGGGTGCGCGTGTGTCTCGTGACCAGGGCGCGGGCGACCATGTTGCGCCGGTAGCCGAGCTCGTTGATCGCCTCCAGCACCCGGGCCCGGGTCTCGGCGCGGACATTGGGATGATCGTTGAGCACGCGCGAGACCGTCTGGTGTGACACGCCGGCCCTCGTGGCGACGTCCGCCATCACCGGCGGACGTCGTTCGAGACTCGGGCTCAAGGGTCGGCTCCTTCAGGATGGCTTGGGACAGACTGTGAGCGCTAACAATGCCTCTCGTCAAGCACCCCCGAGATTACGTTCTTATTACTCAGAGATCATCCGTTAACGCCCACTTGACGTTGCCGTCATCACGCCCTTAACTGGCGCGTACTCTCTTGTTAGCGTTCACATCTCCTGCGAGAAGGTCTCCATGGTGCGAGAACTCCTGACTGCCCGGGGGTTGACAGTCGGCCGACTCGGGCATTTGATAGCTCGTCACACAGCCGGACGGACCACCACCCGGTCTGACGCCGCTGGTGTGAGCGCTCGCAGCGAGGCTCACGACGACGTCCGTGAAGACGCTCACGGTCACGTTCACCAACACGCTCACGGACACCGGAGCGGGCCGCGTCCCGGCCCGTTCCGGTGTCGCCGTGAGCGCGGCTCGGACGGGACGCGCCCCGGTGGTGGCACTCCGGAAGCCGGGACGCGCCGCCACGGCACCCTCTACTCCCGGGACGCACCGCGTCCCACCGCCCTCCCGGCCCGCCCCCGGGCCCGGACGGGCTCCCACACTGGAGGTATTCGATGAAGTTCGCGAAGCTGGCCACCGCCGCGGTGAGCCTGGCTCTCGCCATGGGAGTGACGGCCTGTGGCTCCAGCGTCAAGACCGTCGACCAGGGCGCGTCGGGAGCGGCCTCCGCGGCACCCGCCGACACCCTCGTCGGCGTCACCATGCCCACCAAGTCCTCCGAGCGCTGGATCCACGACGGCAACAACGTCAAGAGCGCCCTGGAGAAGCTGGGCTACAAGGTCGACCTGCAGTACGCGGAGAACGACATCCCCACGCAGGTCAACCAGATCGAGAACCAGATCACCAGTGGCGCCAAGCTGCTGATCATCGCCTCGATCGACGGCACCGCCATCACCACGCAGCTCCAGGAGGCGGCCGACAAGAAGATCCCGGTCATCGCCTACGACCGGCTCATCCGCAACTCGCCGAACGTCGACTACTACGCCACCTTCGACAACTACAAGGTGGGCGTGCAGCAGGCGACCTCGCTGCTGGTCGGCCTGGGGCTGAAGAAGGAGGACGGCTCCGAGGGCGACGCCAAGGGCCCGTTCAACATCGAGATCTTCGCCGGCTCCCCGGACGACAACAACGCCACCTTCTTCTACAACGGCGCGATGGACACCCTGAAGCCGTACATCGACAAGAAGACCCTCGTCGTCAAGAGCGGCGAGACCGACTTCAAGACCGTCGCGATCCTGCGCTGGGACCCGGCCACCGCGCAGAAGCGCATGGAGGACCTGATCACCAAGGCCTACTCCGGCAACACCAAGGTCCAGGGCGTCCTCTCCCCGTACGACGGCCTGTCCATCGGCATCCTGTCGGCGCTGAAGAGCAGCGGCTACGGCACCGCCGACCAGCCGTACCCGGTCGTGACCGGCCAGGACGCCGAGGCCGCCTCGGTCAAGTCGATCATCGCGGGCGAGCAGTACGCGACGATCTACAAGGACACCCGCGAGCTGGCCGCCGTCACCGTCGAGATGGCCGACGCCGTGCTCAAGGGCGGCAAGCCCGAGGTGAACAACACCAAGGACTACGACAACGGCGAGAAGGTCGTCCCGTCGAACCTGCTCGACCCCGTGATCGTGTACAAGGACAACTACAAGAAGGTCCTCGTCGACTCCGGCTACTACACCGAGGACCAGCTCAAGTAGCGGTGTCGGTGTCATGACGGATGACACCGGGCCGGCGGCGTCCCAGCCGCCGCCGGCCCGGTGCCCACGGAGCGGAAAGGCAGTGCGGAGGCGGACGGCATGACCGACGACATACTTCGGATGCGTGGCATCACCAAGACGTTCCCGGGCGTCAAAGCCCTGCAGGACGTCAACCTGGTGGTACGGCGAGGCGAGATACACGCGATCTGCGGGGAGAACGGCGCCGGTAAGTCGACGCTGATGAAGGTGCTGTCCGGCGTGTACCCGCACGGCTCGTACGACGGCGAGATCCTCTTCGACGGCGAACCGTGCCGCTTCTCCGACATCAGGGACAGCGAGAAGCGCGGCATCGTGATCATTCACCAGGAGCTGGCGCTCAGCCCGTACCTGTCGATCGCCGAGAACATCTTCCTCGGCAACGAGCGGACCAGCCGCGGCCTGATCGACTGGAACCGGACGAACGCCGAGGCCGCCGAGCTGCTGGAGCGGGTCGGGCTGCGGGAGAACCCGGTGACGGCCTCGATGGACATCGGGGTGGGCAAGCAGCAGCTGGTGGAGATCGCGAAGGCGCTCTCCAAGAAGGTCAGGCTGCTCATCCTCGACGAGCCGACCGCGTCGCTCAACGACGAGGACTCCGCGCACCTGCTCGACCTGCTGCGCGGGCTGCGCGAGGAGGGCATCACCTCGGTGATCATCTCCCACAAGCTGAACGAGATCCGGGCCATCGCCGACTCGACCACGATCCTGCGCGACGGCCGGACGATCGAGACCCTGGACATGAGGAACGACCAGGTCTCCGAGGACCGCATCATCTCGGGCATGGTCGGCCGCGACCTCGAGAACCGCTACCCGCCGCACGAGCCGAAGATCGGCGAGGAGGCGCTGCGGATCGAGGACTGGACCGTGCACAGCCCGAGCCAGCACGGCCGCGCCGTCGTCTCCGGCGCCAACCTGACGCTGCGCCGCGGCGAGATCGTCGGCCTGGCCGGCCTGATGGGCGCCGGGCGCACCGAGCTGGCGATGAGCGTGTTCGGCCGCAGCTACGGGGTCGGCATCTCCGGCCGCGTCTACAAGGACGGGCGGGAGATCCAGCTCCGCACGGTCGGCGAGGCGATCGACCACGGCATCGCGTACGCCACCGAGGACCGCAAGCGGTACGGGCTCAACCTGATCGAGGACATCAAGCGGAACGTCTCGGCCGCGGCGCTGGGGAAGCTGGCGAAGCGCGGCTGGGTCGACGACAACAAGGAGTACCAGGTCGCCGACGGCTTCCGCGAGAGCATGAACATCAAGGCTCCCAGCGTGCTGTCGGTCACCGGGAAGCTCAGCGGCGGCAACCAGCAGAAGGTGGTGCTGTCGAAGTGGATCTTCACCGACGCGGACGTGCTGATCCTCGACGAGCCCACCCGGGGCATCGACGTGGGTGCCAAGTACGAGATCTACTCGATCATCAACCAGCTCGCCGACCAGGGCAAGGCCATCTTGGTCATCTCCTCGGAGCTTCCCGAGCTGCTCGGCGTGTGCGACCGCATCTACGCCATGTCGGCCGGTCGCATCACCGGTGAGGTCCCCCGGGCGGAGGCCACCCCGGAGCGGCTCATGCAGTTCATGACCAAGGAAAAGGAGTAGGGAGCACGATGAGCAGCGGCCAGGTCCCGGCGCACGGAGTCGCCGAACCCGCAGGAAAGACCGGAGCACCGCCACCGGGCGGCGGCGACCTCCTGGCGGTGCCCGCGAAGGCGCCGGGGGGCCGTTTCTCCTTCAACCTGCGGCAGAGCGGCATCTACATCGCCTTCGCACTGGTCATCGTGCTGTTCTCCGTCCTGACCGACGGCAGGCTGCTCAGCCCGCAGAACATCTCGAACATCATGGTGCAGAACTCCTACATCCTGATTCTCGCGATCGGCATGATCCTGATCATCATCGCCGGGCACATCGACCTGTCGGTGGGCTCGGTGGTCGCGGTCACGGGCGCGATAGCGGCCGTGCTGATGGTCGACATGGACGTGGCCTGGCCGCTGGCCCTCCTCGTCACGCTGATCGTCGGCGCGCTGATCGGGGCCTGGCAGGGTTACTGGATCGCCTACTTCGGCATCCCGGCGTTCATCGTGACCCTGGCCGGAATGCTGATCTTCAGGGCGCTCACCCTTACCGTGCTCGGCAACCAGGGCATCGGTCCCTTCCCCGACGAGGTGCGGACCATCGCCAACGGTTTCGTGCCCGGCTTCTTCGGCAACATCGGCCTCGGCCCGCTCGGCGGCGCCGACGTGCTGACGCTGCTCATCGGCCTGGCCGCGGTGGCCGGGATCGCCGGCACGCAGTGGCGGGCCCGCCAGGCGCGGCTGGGCTACCGGCAGAAGGTCGACGCGCTGCCGCTGTTCTTCCTGAAGATCGCTGCCGCCTCCGCGGTGGTGATGGTCATCATCGTGCAGCTGGCCAGGTTCAAGAACCTGCCCTGGGTGCTGGTGCTCCTCGCGATCCTCGTCCTGGGCTACACGCTCATGACCAACCGCGCCGTCTTCGGCCGCCACATCTACGCCATCGGCGGCAACCTGCACGCGGCGAGCCTGTCGGGCATCAAGGTCAAGTCCGTCACGTTCTGGCTCTTCGTCAACATGGGCGTGCTCTCCGCGGTCGCCGGGATCATCTTCGCCGGGCGGCTGAACCAGGCGGGGCCGACGGCGGGCAACAGCTTCGAGCTGGACGCCATCGCGGCCGCGTTCATCGGCGGCGCCGCCGTCCAGGGCGGCGTCGGCAAGGTGGTCGGCGCGCTCACCGGCGGTCTCATCATGGCCGTGATCAACAACGGCATGTCCCTGATCGGCGCGCCCAGCGAGCAGGTCCTGCTCTTCAAGGGCCTGGTCCTGCTCGCCGCCGTCGCCCTCGACGTGTGGACCAAGCGCCGCGCGGGCGCGGCCCGCTGACCCGTCCCACCGGATTCGTCCCCTCCGCCCCCTGCCCGCCGGACACCCCGGCGGGCAGGGGGCGGACCCGTCGGTGGCCGTGGATCCCTTCGGTGGTCACCGGGTGTGGAGGTCCTCGCCCCGGGTAAAGCGAGTGATCTCGGGCGGTGAGAGAGGACGCGGATGGCGATCGACTCGGTGGGCATGTGGATCGCGGTCATCGCGCTGGTGGTGGTGCTGCTCGCCCTCGACTTCGTGGTGGCGGCGCGCCGGCCGCACGCCGTGGGCATGCGCGAGGCCACCGCCTGGACGGTCTTCTACATCGGCGTGGCCATCGCCTTCGGCCTGGTCCTGTGGTGGCTGGCCGGGCCGGGACTGGCGACGGAGTACTTCGCCGGATGGATGGTGGAGAAGAGCCTCTCCGTCGACAACCTCTTCGTCTTCGTCATCATCATGGCGCGGTTCTCGGTACCCGAGGAGCACCAGCAGAAGGTGCTGCTCTTCGGCATCGCCACCGCCCTGGTGCTGCGCGCCGTCCTCATCGCGGTCGGCGCGGCGGCGATCGCCCTCTTCTCCTTCACGTTCCTGATCTTCGGCCTGCTGCTGATCTGGACGGCGGTCCAGCTCATCCGGCACCGGAACCAGGACCCCGACGTCGAGAACAACCCGCTGATCCGGCGCGCGGGCAAGGTGCTCCCGGTCAGCGACGACATGCACGGCGGCAAGCTCGTCGCCCACGAGGACGGCAGGCGGGTGGTCACCCCGCTGTTCGTGGTCTTCCTCGCCATCGGGAGCACCGACCTGCTGTTCGCCCTCGACTCCATTCCCGCCGTCTTCGGCGTCACCAAGCATCCGCTCATCGTCTTCGCCGCCAACGCCTTCGCGCTGCTGGGGCTGCGTGCCCTGTACTTCCTGATCGAGGGCCTGCTGGAACGCCTGGTCTACCTGTCGATCGGCCTGGCGGTCATCCTCGGCTTCATCGGCCTCAAGCTCATCCTGTCGTTCCTGCACGAGGACGTCTCGAAGTCCTTCCCCGAGGTCCCGACCCCGGTCTCCCTCGGAGTCATCTTCCTGGTGCTGCTGGTCACCGTCATCACCAGCCTGCGGAGGGTGCGCAGCCACCCGGAGGAGCGCGCGCACGCGGGCACCCTGCACCGGATGCGCCGCAAGGACGGGAAGAGGGGCCGGGGCGAGGGCGAGGGCGGCGGCCAGGGCCAGGGCCAGGGTCAGGGCCAGGAGGGCCGTTCCGGCGGGCGAGGATCCACCGGCGACTGAGCGAGAGGGCGGCGGGGAGCCGCCCCGGACAAGAGCACGGCGGGGAGCCGCCCGGACGGGCGGCCCCGCTCAGGCCAGGCAGCGCAGGGCGGCCTTGAGCCTGCGGTCGAGGGGATGGCCGTCCGGCAGGCGGCCGACCGTCGCCTCCACGAACACCGGGGCCGGCAGCAGCTCGCTCGCCCCGTACGCGTGCACCCAGACCCCGTCGGCGGTCAGCTCGACCTCGGCCTTCGAGTCCTGCTCGGCGAGCACGAACGCACCCACCCGAGCCCGCCACCAGGCCCGCTCCTCCGCCTCGTCCTCCGTGACCGGCGCGCCGACGTCGTCGGCGTGGGTGGCGTACTCGGAGGCGTAGTGGAAGGCCTGCAGCCCCACCGGGTACGGCCCGGCGAAGGTCCGCAGCGAGGCGTCGTGGCCGAGCGCGCGCATCCGCTCGCGCGTGTCCCCGTTCTCGCGCCGCCACTCCTGGAGCACCTCCTCGACGGGAACGCCGCGGCGGTTCCGCACGCACCACTCGTTGAAACCGTCGAAACCACCGTCCACGCCCTCACGCCGGAGCATCGCGGTGAAACCGTCGATGTCGTCGTCCAGGCAGGCGTGGTTGTACAGCTCCTCTCCCGCCAGGTGCCCGAGCACGTCCCGGACCGACCAGCCGGCCGCCCGCGAGGGGCGGTCCCAGCCCTCCGCGCCGAGTCCCGGGAAGTAGCGGTCGAGACGTTCCGCCTCGGCGTCGAACAGGTCGAACGGGTCGAGCCCCACCAGGGGGTCCTTCGCTTCGTTGGTCATGCCTCAGCCGTACCCCGAGAACGGCGGCCGTCCCCCGGCGAGCCGCCGGCCGGCGGTGGCCGCGTGCCGTGAGGCGACCGGCCCGCGTCCCAGCTAGTCGTCATCGTCACCGTCCTCCTCGTCGTCTCCCTCGGAGTGGTGACGAGGGGGTTCGCGATCCCGGTCGTCCGGCTGGAAGACGAAGCCGGAGTCGCGCAGGAAGGTGATGAGCGGCCCGTCGGAGGCGAGCCTGCCCCTCCGCCGCGCCTCGGACAGGTCCCGGCCGAGCTTGCGCAGCTCGTCACGCGCCTTCTCGTTCTCGCCCTTCTGGAGGGCACGGGCCACTTTGACGATCCTCTCGCGGATCTCGCGGGCCACCCTGCGGTCGATCCTCCCCTCGCGTTCCTGGTCGGTGACCGCCCGGTGGAAGGCCGGCAGGAGTTCCTGCCAGTCCCGCGCCGCCGGCCGCACCGGTGCCGGGGACGGCGCCGCGGACGCGCTCGGCGAGACGGCCGGTGTGGGGGGCGGCGACGCGGGCGGTGCCGAGGACGGCGCCACCGCGGCGATCGCGGACGGTGCCGCCGTGCCGGCCTGCCGCGCCGGGTCCGATGGCACCAGTGCCCAGAGAGCCGCCGCCACCGGCACGGCCACCACGCCCAGCGCGATCGCGACGGACCGTCCGGGCGACCGCCCCCGCGTGAGCGCGGAGAGGGCGCCGGACACAAACGCGGACACGGACGCCGACGTGGGTACCGGTCCCGGCGTGGCCGCCGGCGGCACGGTTTCGTACGTGGACGTCGGCATCGGCGGCGGCGGTGCGATGTCGCGGGCGGCCGGCACGTGACGGGCCGTCGCGGCGAGCCGGCGGACCACCTCTCCCCCGGTCGGCCGCGCGCCGGGATCCTTCTCCAGCAGGGCCAGGACGAGCCTCTCCAGCTCCGCCGGTACGTCGGGCCGGTACCGCCTGAGCGGGTCCGGCCGGTCGCGGACGTGCTGGGAGATCACCTCCGTGGCCGGGCCGGCGAACGGGGGCCGCCCGCACAGCAGCTCGTAACAGACGCAGCCGAGCGCGTACATGTCGGAGGCCGCGTTTCCCGGCTCACCGAGGATCTGCTCGGGAGACAGGTAGGCGGCCGTGCCGATGACGCTTCCCGCTGAGGTCAGCCGCATCGCGGCCTCGGTCGCGACCCTGGCGGTACCGAAGTCGACGACCTTGAGCGCGCCGGCCGCGCCCAGGTGCAGGTTCGCGGGCTTGACGTCGCGGTGCACGACCCCGGCCCGGTGCGCGGCGTCCAGCCCGAGCGCGGCCTGCCCGGCCAGGTGGCACGTCTCGGACACGCTCAGCGGTCCCCGCCCGGCCAGCTCGGCGGCGAGGTCCCTGCCGGTCAGCAACTCCATCACCAGGTACGGGCGGCCCTCGTGCTCGCCCGTGTCGAGCACCGTCACCACGTTGGGATGGACGACGCGCGCGGCGGTCCTCGCCTCCCGGGCGAACCGCTCACGCGTCGCGGCGTCGGCCACCGCCGGTGCCAGGATCTTGACCGCCACCGCCCAGCCCGGCCGCAGGTCGTAACCGCGCCAGACCTCGCCCGTGCCGCCGCGGCCGATCGGCTCGTCCAGCCGGTACCGGCCGGCGAGCACGGTCGCCGTCCCCTCCCAAACCCCCACGATCCCCGCCATTAATTCCTAGTCCGACAATTGGCCCACAACTATATGAGGGGACTCTCCACCCCATGGATGTACATCAAAAACCCCTTCCGAACCGGGGCTCCCTGTCCCGCTGGATCTGGTTGGGCCGTGGTTGATCCCGGCCTGGTGCCCTGTGTCCGCTCCGCCTCCCAGGGCGGCTCGATCGTGATCGCGCGGGCGGCGTCGCGGATCGCCCGGACGGCCGAGCCGGTGCGGTGGCGGTCGAACACCGCCCGACCGACCACGGCCTCGCCGTGACAGCCGATCACGGTGGCCGGCTACGGGACCCGGGGTGGGACGCGTGACCACTTCCGGCAACGGCCGTATTCGGCACTTGACCGCCGGCCGCGCTTGGAAACGCTCACCGAACACTTCTCATCTCATTTCGCCGTATTGTTTAATCCCATAAGCCGCCTGTCCCGAAAAATCCGGCTTCACAAATAGACACTTCCGCGTGGTTGTGGCTTATACGGCGCTGACCGGCATCGGTTGGATTAAGGTGGCGTTGCCCACATCGCATGATCGAGGCACTCTCCCCCCTCTTATCGGAAACCGAGGTCGAGGAGAGACCGATGCCCCGCAGACATACCGCCATAATGGGATGTGTCCTGGCGATCACCGCCCTTCCCCTGACAGCCGTTCCAAGTGCCGCCCAGCCCTTGACGGAAGACCCCGCAGCCGTGGTACTGCCACCACCGGGCATGGTCGAGGCTCTTCAGCGCGATCTGCATATCACCAAGGAGCAGGCCCGGGCCCGGCTGATCAACGAAGCCCGTCTGGCACCGATCGAAGCGCGGCTCCGCAAAAGGCTCGGTAACCGTTTCGGCGGTTCCTGGTTCGCCGGAACCAACGCGCAGATCCTTACCGTGGCCACCACCGATCCCGCCGATCTTCCTCAGATCATTGCCGAGGGCGCCCAGGGCGAGGTGGTCACCCGGTCGCTTTCGCAGCTTCACGCGGCCCTGCACAAAACCAACACGGCGATGTCCACGGCCGATGAAAAAGTGCGTTATATCGATACAAAGAGCAACAGAATTGTCATCCTTACCTCGGATCCTTTGGTCACCGAGAATGAGATAGCGGCCAGCGGTGTGAGCACGAGCGTCGTGCAGGCGGTGCACTCCGGCGAGAACCCTCGGCTTCTTGACGACGTGCTCGGCGGCAGCCCCTACTACGTCGGTGTCGGGTCCCGCTGCTCGGTCGGGTTCTCCGTGACCAAGGGGACCCAGAAGGGCTTCGTCAGCGCCGGCCACTGCGGCAACCAGGGGCAGGCCACCACCGGCTTCAACCGGGCGCCGCTGGGGGTCTTCCAGGGGTCGACCTTCCCGGGCAAGGACTTCGCCTGGGTCGCGGTGAACGACAACTGGACCCTCAAACCATCGGTGGACAACGGCTCGAACAGCACGGTGAGCGTCTCCGGTTCCAGGGCGGCCATCGAGGGAGCCTCGGTCTGCCGGTCCGGCTCGACCACCGGCTGGCACTGCGGGACCATCCAGCAGCTCTACACCAGCGTCACCTACCCCCAGGGAACCGTCTCCGGGGTGACCCGGACCAATGTGTGTGCCGAGCCCGGCGACTCCGGCGGCTCGTTCATCTCCATCGACCAGGCTCAGGGGGTCACCTCCGGTGGCTCCGGGGACTGCACCTCGGGTGGCGTGACCTACTTCCAGCCGATCGGCGAGATCCTCGCCGCCTACGGTCTGTCCCTGCTGACCACCGTCACCCCGTCCACCCCACCCACCTCACCCGCCCCACCCACCTCACCCGCCCCGCCGAACGCGGGGGCGAACATCTGTACCGGCTACTCGAACACCTTCAAAGGCACGCTGAGCGAGAACAGGTCCGCCTATCAGCCGAACGGCCGTTACTACCGCTCGACCGCCGGCGCCGTCCACTCCGGTTGCCTGAACGCCAACGACACCACCGACTTCGACCTCTACCTGCAGAAGTGGAACGGCCGGAGTTGGGGCACCGTCGCCGCCTCCGAGGGATCGACCCCCAACGAGAAGATCACGTACACCGGCGCGGCCGGCTTCTACCGCTACCGCGTGTTCGCCTCCGGTGGCTCCGGCCTCTATACGCTGGCATACAACGTGCGATAACCCGTATCGCGAAAAGTCAGGGATCGCATGGAAAAACAGCGCTTTTCTGTGTCAAACAGCTGAGATCAGGGTGGCATCCCGACGTACTGGACCGGTGAAGGCGATCGTGGTCCACAGCCCTGATCCTCGAGGCCATGAGCGCTCCCTCCCGCAGTCCTGATCTTCGAGGCCGCGGGAGGGGGCGCTCGCGTCGCACTCGCCGCCGGACCGGCTCCCGGAAGGCTCGCGTCCCGCCGGAGCCGGTGCCCTCCGGTGCCGGCCGCGACGGCCGTGCGCGGCATGTCAGAGCGTGGCCGGGGAAACAGCTCTCCGCCCGCGGGAAGCGGATCGTCGAGAGACGGGTGATCGGCTGTGCGGCGACCGGCGGCATCGCTCCCGGCGGCTCACCTCGTCCGTCATCAGGATCGCGGGACCCGGCGGAATCCGGTCGCGACCCCGAAAGGCCCGTCTCCGACGGGGATGGTGGCGGTGACCTTGTCGGTCATGGTGTCGATCACCGACACGACGCCCGTACTCAGATCGGTCACGTAGGCGCGGGCGCCGTCGGTGGAGGTCGCGATCCCGAAAGGTCTTTCTCCGACGGGGATGGTGGCGGTGACCTTGTCGGTCCTGATGTCGATCACCGACACGACGCCCGCACTCAGATCGGTCACATAGGCACGGGCGCGGCTGGAGGCGACCGCGACCCTGAAGGGATTCCGGCCGACGGGGATGGTGGCGGTGACCTTGTCGGTCCTGGTGTCGAGCACCGACACGGTGCCGGACCCCTGGTTGGTCACATAGGCGCGGGCCCTGCCGGGGACGACCGCCATCCCGAAAGGCCCGTCTCCGACGGGGATGGTGGCGGTGACCTTGTTGGTCACGGTGTCGAGCACCGACACGGTGCCGGACCCCTGGTTGGTCACATAGGCGCGGGCCCTGTCGGGGATAACCGCGATCCTGAAGGGATTCCGGCCGACGGGGACGGTGGCGATGACCTTGTTGGTCGCGCTGTTGATCACCATCACGGCGCCCAACCACGTGTTGGTCACATAAACACGGGTTCCGCGAGGGGAGACCGTGACCCCCATCGGGTGGTCCTCGACGGGGATGGTGGCGATGACTTTGTCGGTCGCGGTGTCGATCACCGAAACGGTGTCCGATCCCTGGCTGGTCACATAGGCGCGCGCGCCATTGGGGGAGATCGCCACCTCGAGAGGATTGCGACCGACGGGGATGGTGGCGGTGACCTCGTTCGTCGCGCCGTCGATCACCGTCACGCTGTCCGACTGCGTGTTGACCACATAGACGAACCTCTGAAGCTGCGCGGTCGCCGCGACCGGAACGGCCGTGGCCGCCCATACCGCCAGCCCTGCCACGACGGCCACCGCGGCCGTGGGCGAACGGACGGACCGCCCGCGCCCCGGGGGTCGGCTGAACAATTTTCGAGGGTCGTTCTCGATCGCGTGTCTCATCCAACGCCACAGCACAGGAACCTCCATCGAGACAACAGGGTTCCGTTCTACGCTCGCATCACATTGCCCGGAGAAGACGACGCATTGACTTGAATTCTTGCGGCCGTGCATTTGATCGATTCATCATTCGGCGACAGCGGTCCGCGCCCGCCCCGGAGGCGACGAGATCGTGGGGCGATGGGCACCCCGGGAACACGGGGTCCCGGGAGCGGCGCGCGCTCCCGGGACCCCGGCCGTGCCGCTCAGCCGTCGTTCGCCTGGCCGCCCGCCGCGTTCACCGGGCGGTAGGCGAGGGCGACGAGGCCGGTGCCGAACGTCGTGTTGTCCACGAGCTCCAGGGTCGCCTTGACGTTCTCCCCGCGGAACAACCGCTGCCCCTCGCCGAGGATGACCGGGGAGACCATGAGCCGGTACTCGTCGAGCAGGCCGTTCTCCATGAGCTCGTCGGTGAGCCGGCCACAGCCCCAGATCATGATGTTCCCGCCGGGCCGCCCCTTCAGTTCGGTCACCTTGGTGACGAGGTCGTCACCGTGGATGATGGTCGAGTTCTCCCACTCGGCCTTCTCCAGGGTCGAGGAGACCACGTACTTCTCGATGCGGTTCACGTGGTCGGCGTAGGGGTTGCTCATGCCGGGCCACGCCTGGGCCATGCCCACGTAGGTGACCCGTCCCAGCAGCAGGGCGTCGCAGCCGAGCGTGAGGTCCATGGCGTACGCTCCCGACTCCTCGTTCGAGTACGGCATGGACCACAGGTGGGGGTTGTCGATGTAGCCGTCGAGCGTGGTGTGGGTCATGGCGATGATCTTGCGCATGGTTTTCTCCGTGTCGTTCGTGGTGGTCGAGGGTTGATGGGGCCGGATGGTCCGGATGAGGGCGGGGAAGGGACTCAGGTGACGTACGGGTTCCTGGCCCGGGCGTCGCGCAGGGCGCGGGCCCACCAGGTCAGCCGGTCGAGTGTGGTCCGCACCGCGGTGTTGCACTCCGCGCCGGCCCTGGGCCAGGTGCCGTCGGCGGCGAAGAGATCCCAGTAGCGGGGAAGGGTGACGGCGTCGCGGATGGCCACGGCGTGCAGTTCGGTGAAGACCTGGCGGAGCTGGTCGACCGCGTGCAGGCCGCCGGAGTCCCTGCCGTAGGCGACGAAGGCGACGGGCTTGGCCTGCCACTCCTCGTAGTACCAGTCGATGGCGGTCTTCAGCGGAGCCGGGAAGCTCCGGTTGTACTCGGGGGTGACCACGACGAAGGCGTCGGCGGCCGCCAGCCTCGGTGCCAGGGCGGCCACCTCGGCGGGGACGGGCCCCTCCTGGTCGTTGAGGGTCTGCGGCAGGCCGGTCTCGGCCAGGTCGATCAGGTCGACGTCCAGATCGCCGCGCCTGCGGGCCCGGGCGGTGAACCAGCCCGCCACGGTGGGCCCGAACCGGCCGTCGCGGGTGCTCCCGATGATGACCGCCAGCCGCAGCCGGTCGTCCTGCGACATCTCCGTACCTCCCTCGCGTCCGTCTCCGGTTCGACGTGTTCCACGATGCCGCACCCCTCTTACGGAAAAGCTCCCGTCGTTTTACGGCCGGACCGGGGAGCGCGAGAATCCGCGGTAATGACGACGAGCGCACGACGTTATCGTGGCCTTCATGCGTTTCGGGGTGCTTGGGCCACTGGCCGTGTGGACGACCTCCGGCGAACCGGTGGCGATCCCCGGGCTGAAGGTCCGCACCCTGCTGGCCGACCTCCTGGTGCACGAGGGGCGTCCGGTGCCCGCCGACCGGCTGATCGACGACCTGTGGGGCGACGATCCGCCCGGCAACCCGGCCGGCGCCCTGTCGGCCAAGGTCTCGCAGCTGCGCAGGGTGCTGGAGGACGCCGAACCCGGCTGCCGGGACCTGGTCGTCCGCCATCCCGCGGGCTACGTGATGAGGGCCGACACCGACGTCGCCGGTTTCCTGCGCCTCCTCGACGAGGCGGCCCTGGCCGGGGACCCGTCGGCCAGGGCCGCGCTGCTGGCCGACGCGCTGGCGTCGTGGCGCGGTCCCGCGTTCGCCGACTTCGGTGACGAGCCGTTCGCGCGCCCCGCGATCGCGCGGCTGGAGGAGCGGCGGCTGACCGCGCAGGAGGACCGCGCGGAGGTACGGCTGGAGCTGGGCGAGCATGTCCTGCTCGCCGGGGAACTCGGCGACCTGCTCGCGGCGCATCCCCTCAGGGAGCGGCTGCGCGCCGCCCACATGCGTGCCCTGTACCGGTCCGGGCGGCAGAGCGAGGCGCTGGACAGCTACGAGGAACTGCGCGTGCTGCTCGCCGACGAGCTGGGCCTGGACCCGGGCACCGACCTGGTCGCCCTGCACCGGGCCGTCCTCACCCGGGATCCGGCGCTGGCCGCGCCCGGCGTTCTCCCCGGCAGGCCCGGCGGCAACCTCCCGGCGCCCCTCACCAGCCTGATCGGCAGGGAGGAGGCCGTCACCGGGATCCGCGCCCTGGTGGAGGCAGAGCGGCTGGTGACGCTCACCGGTCCCGGCGGCGTGGGCAAGACCCGCCTGGCGATCGAGGTCGCCAGGCACCTGACCGGCCCGGAGGCGGCCCCCTCCGGCGCCGCCCCCCGCCCTTCCGCCGGCGCCTCCTCGGACGGTGTCCCCTCGGGCGGCGCCTCCTCGGGCAACGTCCCCTCCGGCGGCGTGCGTGACGGGGTCTGGCTGGTCGAGCTGGCCGCGCTCGACCGCCCCGGCGACGAGGACGCGGTCCACCGGCTGGCCGAGACGATCATGACGGTGCTGGACGTCCAGGACACCGCGGGCGCCGCGGGGCCGGTGACCGCCGCCGACCGGCTCACCGAGGCGCTGCGCCCCCGGCGGCTGCTGCTGGTGCTGGACAACTGCGAGCACGTCGTCGAGCCGGTCGCCGAGCTGGCCGGGCTGCTGCTGCGCGCCGCCCCGGGGCTGCGGATCCTCGCGACCAGCCAGGAGCCGCTCGCCCTGCCCGGTGAGGTGGTCTGGAGCGTCCCGCCACTGGAGGTCCCCGGCCGGACCGCCGACGACATCCCCGCGCTGGAGCGGACGGGTTCCGTACGGCTGTTCGTGGCACGCGCGTCCGCAGCGACCCGGGGGGCCCGGGGGGCCCGGGGATTCGCCCTCGACGCGGACACCGCCCCGGCGGTCGCGGCGTTGTGCCGCAGGCTGGACGGCATCCCGCTGGCGCTGGAGCTGGCCGCGACGAGGGTGCCGGCCCTCGGGGTGCACGGTCTCGTCGCCCGCCTGGACGACCGGTTCCGGCTGCTGGCCACCGGGCACCGGGGCGTCCCGCCGCGCCAGCAGACCCTGACGGCGATGATCGACTGGAGCTGGGATCTGCTGACCGACGCCGAGCGCGCCGTCCTGCGTCGCCTCGCCGTGCACGCCGACGGCTGCACCATGGAGGCCGCCGAGGCCGTCTGCGCGCAGGACGACGTTCCGGCCGCGGACGTGCTCGACCTGGTGGCGCGGCTGGTGAACCGGTCGCTGGTGGTCATGGTGGACGGTGCCGACGGGCCGAGATACCGGTTGCTGGAATCGGTGGCGGCGTACTGCGTCGAGCGTCTCCAGCGGTCCGGTGAGTACGAACGGGTGCGGCTGCGGCACCTGCGCCACTACACCGGCCTCGCCGAGCGAGCCGCGCCGCGCCTGTACGAGGCGGACCAGCGGCGCTGGCTGCGGCTTCTCGACGCCGACGCCGCCAACCTCCGCGCCGCGCTGAACGCGGCCGTCAGGAACGGCGCCGCGGACGGCGCGCTGCGTCTCGCCGGCGCGATGGCCTGGTACTGGTTCCTGCGCGGCCGGCTGTCCGAGGCCCGCCGATCCCTGGCGGCGGCACTGGCCGTCGCCGGCGAACCACCGGTCGCCGTCCCCCGGGACCGCGAACCGGGTACGACCGGGAACCCTGAGCCGGACACCGCCGGCGGCTCCGGGGGCGGCTCGTTCGCCGCGCTCCGGGCCAGGGCCCTCACCTGGAAGACCGCGGTCGAGTTCCTCCAGGGTGAGGTGGAGGTCGCCGACCGGGAGAAGCTCCGCCGGGCGGCCCTGGAGGCGTACGAGGACGCGGACGATCCCGGCGGGCGTGCCAGGGCGTGGTGGATCCTCGCCTACGCGGGGCTCGACCTCGGCGACCTGTCCGCCGCCGCGGACCTGCTGGACCGGGCGCTCCCCTCCTTCGAGGCGCTCGGCGACCGGTGGGGAACGGCCGCGGCCCTCGCGCTCCGGGCCAAGCTCGCGCACGTACGCGGCGACATGGAGGGGCTCGAGCGCGACGGCGAGCGCAGCGCGCGGATCTTCGGCGAGCTCGGGGAGCGCTGGGGGCAGCTGGAGGCCGGCGGCTGGCTCGGCGCGCTGGCAGAGATGACCGGTGACCTCGACCGGGCCGAACGGCTGCAGCGCGACGGCATGCGCCTGGCCGAGGAACTCGGGCTGTGGACGGAGTTCGCCGGGCGGCTGGGCTGGCTGGGCTGGATCACGCTGCAGCGCGGCGACTACGCGCGGGCGGCGGAGTCGAGCGAGAGGTCGCTGCGGCTCTACGTGGAGCAGGGCCACCAGGCGGGGCAGGTCTTCGCCCGGATGGGACTGGCCTTCGCCGCGCGCAGGGCCGGCCGCCTCGACATCGCGGAGACCCACCTGCGCGACGTGCTGGACCGCACCCCGCCCGGCGCCGAGGAGCCGCCGCCGTACCTGCCGATGATCGTGGCCGAGCTCGGCTTCGTCGCCGAGCAGCGCGGCGACGCGGCGACGGCCCTCACCCTGCACCTCTCGGCCCTGGACCTCTCGGCCAGGCTCGGCGGGACCCGGGAGATGACGGTCGCCGTGTACGGCCTGGCCGGAGCCCTGGCCGTCGCCGGACACCACGACCGCGCCGCCCGGCTCCTGGGCGCGGGCGCCGCGGCCCGCGCGTCGAACTCCGTTCCCCTGACCCGGGTGGAGGGCGGCGACATCGACCGGATCACCGCGCGGGTCCGTGACGCGCTGGGCGAGGAGCGCTTCGCCGCCGAACACGAAAGCGGCACCGCGCTCACACACGATCAGATCAGGTCCACGGCCGTCATACCGGACACCGCCGCGTCCGCGCCGGACTGAACACGCGCCCCCACCGGGCCGGGAGCGGGAGACGCGCCGGACCGGCGGTCACCGGACTCGGGAGGGCCGCCCCGGAGCACGCTGTCCTCCCGGATCCTGTGATCGCCCAGCCCAGGTAAATCGATTTCCCGATGGATTGTCAGGGCTGGCGATCCTGGCAGACTGTCCGGCATGAGGAAGAACGAGGAGAGCGGGGAAGACGTCTCCGCGCCCCGGGCGCGCCGCAGGGGCCGCCCGCCCAGGGACCGTTCCGCGCCGTCCGCGCCGTCGACGCCCGACCGCATCCTCGCCGAGGCGACGGTCCTCTTCGCCCGGCACGGGGCCGGCGGTGTCTCCATGCGCGACATCGCCGCCCGGGTCGGGATCGACGTCTCCAGCGTGCACCACCACTTCCCGTCGAAGGCGTCGCTGTACGACGCCTGCTTCGCGCGCGTCTTCGAGCTGGAGCAGGCGACGCTCACGCCGCCGGTGCGCGCCTTCCTCGCCGCCGTGCGCTCCGACCCCCCTGGCGACGTCGTGGGCGCGATGCACGCCCTGGTGGACACGTTCGTCGACTTCCTCGACGAGCATCCCCAGACCACCTTCCTGTGGCTGCGGCGGTGGCTGGACCCCACTCTCCACCTGTCCCTGGACGAGGCGTACTCCCTGCCGATCTACGGCGAGATCGAGCGCGCCCTGCTGGAGGCGGCCACCCGCGGCCTCGTCGTCGAGCCGACGCCGCACGTCACCGTGCGCAGCCTGGTCTGGGCGGCCCACGGCCACGTGACCGCGCTGAGCGCCCTGAACTCCCACGGCGGCGACGCGGTGGCCGCGGACCGCGAGAGGCGTGAGTTCCGCGCCTACGCCCACCGCTTCGTCGACCGGCTCCACGCGGCCCCTGGCGCGGGCGCCTCCGACGGCCGATAATTCCATCATCCGATGGAATATGGGAGGCAGCGGATGGGCGCAAGCGAAGCGGGCCGGGAAGCGGCCGGCGGAACGCCGGGTCGTGGTGGCGTGACCGCCGTCGTCGGTGGCGGCGCGGCGGGCATAGCCGCGGTCAAGGCCCTCGTCGAGGCCGGTCTGCCCGTCCTCGGCGTCGAGCGCGCCGCCTCCCTCGGCGGACTGTGGCGGCTGGACGCCGACACCGCGTCCTACGAGGGTCTTCGCCTCAACACGAGCAAGCCGCGCACGGAGTTCTCCGACTTCCCGATGCCCGCCGAGTGGCCCGACTACCCGGACCGCGCCCAGATGCTCGAGTACCTGCGCTCCTACGCCGACCGCTTCGGGGTCGGCGAGCACTTCCGGTTCGGCACGACGCTCGAATCGGCCCGGCGCACCGGGGACGGCTGGGAGCTGGAGCTGACCGGCCCCGAGGGGCCCTACCGCGAGACGGTGGAGCACCTGGTGGTGGCCAACGGTCACAACCACGAGCCCCGCCTCCCCGAGCCGCCGTACCCGGGGACGTTCACCGGCACCGAGTCGCACGCGCACGACTACGTCACCCCCGCCGAACTGGCCGGCAGGCGCGTGCTCGTCGTGGGCACCGGCAACTCCGCGATGGACATCGCCGCCGAGCTGGCCGGCCACGCGTCGGCCGTGCTGCTGTCGGCCAGGCGAGGTGTCTGGGTGCTGCCCAAGCGGCTGCTGGGCCGCCCCTCCGACCAGCTCAACGGCGCCCTCGCGGCCCTGCTGCCCTGGCGGGTGCGGCAGGTGGTCTCCCAGGCGGTGCTCAGGGTCGCCGACAGGAGACCCGCCGGGCCGCGCCTGCCCGCTCCCCGCGAGGGCGTGCTCCAGGACCACCCCACCCTGAGCGACTCCGTCCCCCGGCTGATCGCGGAGGGAAGGGTGCTCGCCCGCCAGGGCGTCGCGCGCCTGGACGGCCCGCGGGTCCATTTCGCCGACGGCCAGGTGGACGAGGTCGACCACATCGTCTGGTGCACCGGCTACCGGGCCGTGACACCGTTCCTGGACGCCGCCACGATGCCCGACCCGGCGAGCGCGCTGCTCTACCGCCACGTCTTTCCCATCGGCGACGACTCGATCAGCTACGTCGGGCTGATGCAGTCGACCGGCTCGGCGCTGCCCGTCGTCGAGGCGCAGAGCCGCCTCGTGGCCGCCGTACGCGCGGGAACCCACCGGCTGCCCGACCCCGGGACCGCACGGCGGATCGCCTTCGCCGAACTCGACGCCGCCCGCGGCCGCTGGGGGCGGCGCAGGCCCCACATGCGGATCGACGTCGACCAGTACCTCCGCGTCATGGACCGCGAGCTGCGCGCCGCCCCGTCCCGCGCGCTGGCCGGGCGCCGGATCCTGGTCACCGGCGCGGCGGGCACCTTCGGCAGGGCGATGAGCGCGCGGTTCACCGCCCGGGGCGCGCACGTGGTCGGCCTGGACATCGTGGACACAGCCCGCCCCGACGACTCCGGCATCCCGATCATCGCGTGCGACATCACCTCCCAGGAGTCCGTCGACGCCGCGGTGGCCGAGGCCGCGGCCCTGCTCGGCGGCATCGACCTGCTGGTCAACAACGCGGGGCGCGGCGGACCCGCCCCGGCCGAGCTCGCTCCCGGCGAGGAGGTCGAGGCGCAGCTGCGGCTGAACCTCCTCGGCGCCTGGCGCGTGACGGCGACGGTCATGCCGCACCTGGTGCGCACCCGCGGGCGGGTGGTCTTCATCGCCTCGCGGATGGCACTCCTGCCACTGCCGCTGGCGGCGGCGTACGGCGTCTCCAAGCGCGCGCTCGCGGCCTACGCCGACGCGCTCCGGCTGGAGGTCGGCACGCACGTCGGCGTGACGACGGTCTACCCGAGCATGGTCCGCAGCCCGATCCACGACAGTACGCGGCAGGCGGGACTGTCCCTGGACGCGGTGTCCAGGCCGGAACCCGTGGAGGGCGTGGTCGACGCGATCGTCCGCGCCGTCACCGCCCGCCGCGCCCCGCGCGACGTGGCGACCACCGTCCGGGGGCGCGTCGAGATGATGGTCGGCAGGCACGCCCCCTCCCTGGCCGACCGCCTCGTACGCCGCACCGTCGCGGCCCGCGTGGCGGCCGGCGACTTCGCGAACGCCCCCCTCGCGGCGGGGATGGTGAGCAGGCACCGGAGGTAGAGGACCGGTGCCCGCCGGGCACGTTCGAGGACACCCCGCCCGTTCCGCCGCACAGGCGCCCGGCCGGTACCTCAGAAACCGGTGAGCGAGGGCATCCAGGCGGACGATCCACCGTGGAACACCTCGCCGAGAACGGTCCGCAGCCGCTCCGTCTCGGCGGGCGTCAGGTTCAGGTCGACGGTGAGGACGGTCTCGGTCTCCATGTCGTCCGCCGCCCTGGGGGTGAGGTGCAGGACGAGGCGCCGGTCGTCGAGCACGCAGGCGGTGATGCCGCCCCCGGTGCCCCGCATGCCCTCGCGGGCCACCCAGTAAGGCTGCTCTCCCCCACCTTTTCCGCCGAGGAAGAGGAGGTGGTCACCACCGCCACCGGTCTCCCCGTACAGGAAGACGGTGGGCCCTTCGCGCTCCTCGCCGAATCCGGAACCGCGGACGACCATGTGCTCGATCGGCGTGTAGGCCGGCTCCCCGGAGACGACCGGCTCGGGATCCGGTGGCACGCCTGAATCGCCGAAGTGAGGCCAGGAGTCCTCGGGCTCGCGGAGCCCCGTCGGGACCTCGGTCGGGAGGGCGTCCCGCAGCCAGCCGGGAACGGTGTCGCGGGGAAACACCGCCAGTTCCTCCAGCGGCGCGAGGTCGGGGATGTCCGTGCCGTCGGGGAAGGGAAACCCCTCGGCGTCCACGTGTCCCCGGTACGACCTGCTCCCCGGCGTGAAGCGCAGCTCGCAGGAGAACCACGTGCCCTCGCCGTCGCGATAGGCCAGCTCGCGGAGTCGCCGGACCTGCTCCTCCAGCCCCTGAACGCCGACCTCTGCCCCGTCGCAGTCCACGACGACGCGGGTGAATCCCCCGACCTGGCCGCAACGGACCGTGGCGTCGCTCCAGCCGGGAGGCGCGGCGGCACGGACCAGGTCGCCGATCGCCAGCCGCAGGCGGCGCTCCTCGTCGTACTTCGAGCGCATGGTCAGCCTTCCTTCGCCGTCAACAGCCCGTGCAGGCGGCGCGCCTCACGGAGCAGGCCGCTCGATCCCCTGCGCGCCGCCATGGCCTCGATCTCGGGGATCGCCCCGCGGGCGCGACACCACGCCGCCGTGGTGGCGGCCAGCTCCACGAACCCGGTCAGCCCGTGGCGCGGCCGGTCACCGGCCCGGGGCAGGAGCGACGGCAACGCCGCGGCGACCGCCGTCCACACCTCCTCGTGGGCGCCCTGGCGGGCCGCCGACTCCAGGGCCGCCGTCAGGTGGACGAGCTTGATCTGGTCGTATCCGACCAGCGCCGCCGCCTGCCCGCCGAGTTCGGCGGCCGGCAGGTCACCGCGACCCGCCATCGTCAGCAGGATGTCGACGGCCTCCGGCGTGTCCGGGTTTCCCAGCAGGCGGGCGAGGACGAGCGCCACGGCGGCTCCCGGCGGCCCGTCGAGCCGGGCGAGCTCGCGCAGCTGGCCCGGTCGTACCGCCATGTGGTGCCACTGGTCGTGCCGGAGCCAATGTGACAGGTAGGCGGCGGCCACCTCGCGGTGGGACGGGAACATCGACGGCCACCAGCTCGGCTGGACTCTGTCGCCATACCGCGGGGGGTCGACGAACATCCGGTCGACGAGGGGCAGCCCGGTGGCCGGCGCGCGCAGCGACGGGACGGGCTTCGCCTCCCCATGCCCGTATTCCGAGTGGGCCCAGCCCATCTCCACCACCGGGTCGGCGAGCCGGGCGCCGGACAGCCATCGGGCGACCAGGCGACCGGCCGCCGAGGAGAGCCGGCCGGCGCGTTCGGCCGCCTCCCCGTCCCGCTCTCTCGGCAGCCGCAGGAGCGCCTGCTGCAGGTCCGCGGCGAGCGGCTTCGCCCCGGCGGCCTCGATGACCTCCAGCCTCGTCACCAGCTCGGCCGCCTCCACGTGCCCGGTCGTGAGGGTGGGGGTGGCCAGCAGCAGGGGCGGGACGACGTCCTCCTCCACGGCCCTCTGGATCTCGGCGGCCCGGTGCAGCAGGAGCAGGTGCGGCGGGCAGAGATACCGGGTGCTGGGGAGCCTGGTCTTCCAGATGCCCCGCTCCGGCGCGATGCCGATGAGGGAGTACACGGCGCCGATCAGCCAGTGGTCGACCCGCTTCCAGCGCTCGGCCCGGTCCCAGTAGTCGTTTTCTCCGTACAGGTACTCGTACCTTCCGATCAGGCTGGGCTTGAACGCGGCGGCCGTACCCTCCCGATCCTGATGCACGAGGATGACGAAACCGGCGAGCAGCCGCTCCCACGCCTGCCAGTCGCCGGAGTCGTCCAGCAGGGGCACCATCTCGGCCACGGAACCGATCGGTTCCGGCATCCGCCGCGGGGCGTCGGGCCGAGGGAGCGCGGGCGGATCGAACCCGTCCCGCGGTCCGGTCCCGGCCGGCTCCTCGCCGCCGAAGACCGCGAAGGCACGCCGTCCGAGGTCGGGCGGGAGCGCGCCGAGCGCGCCGCGGATGACGGCACGGCCCTCGTCGCCCATCAGGTCCGCGTGCTTGATCGCGAACGTCAGCGCCCTTTCCTGCAGCTCGGCGGAGTCTGCGGCGAGCGCGAGCGCCAGCGGTCCGGCGATCGAGGTCGCGAGGCCGGGCGAGAGCCGTACCCGCTGGTCCAGCCAGGTGAGCCCGGCGCGGACGAGCTTGCGCTCGGGCCGGAAGAGCACCGACTCCCAGCCCTCCAGCAGGTCGAGGGGGTCGAGCCCGTCGAGCCCGCGCAGGTGCCGCAGCGCCAGCTCGGCGACCGGCCCGGGGGCCGCGGGCAGCAGCCGCAGGTAGTCACGGGCCTGCGGCTCGATCTCGTGCGGCGCGGGCTCCAGGGCCTCGTGCAGGCGGACGAAGAACCGCAGTTCCGTCACCGAACCCCCCAGCAGGAACCGCCTGACGCATCCCTGGAGCAGCTCCCGCCGTCTCGTCACGTCCCGGGCGGCCAGGGTGCGCAGGGCACCCAGCAGCGACCGGGCCGGATCGCTCTCCCACTGCAGGACCCGCCCCACGCCCTGGGCCTCGAAGAGGCGGGGAAGCATGACGTCGAAGAGCGGATCCTCGTGCGGAGCGGGCAGGGCGCCGGCCGCGCTCGCCCATCCGGCGACCACCGGGTCGTGGTCCGGCACCTCGGTCCCGGTCGCGCGGAGCAGGGCGAGCGCCAGTTCCAGGCCGCGGTCCTCCCATGTCCGGAGCCTCAGCACGAGCCGCCCCGCCAGGTCGGCCCGCCACTCCGCCGGCCGGGCCGCGAGAATCGTCATGATCCGCTCGGTGTCCTCGTACGGCGGGCTCCAGCGGGAGGTGAAGTCCCGGCGGTTCAGCCAGGTCGCCACGGCGGCCGCCCCGGGAAGGACCCCGGCCCCGGCGGCGCGGAGCGCCTCGGCGTGGTCGTCGAGCCCCTCCCAGGATTCGCGCCGGCCGCGCAGCGTCTTCAGGTGTCCGGGAAGACGGCCGGCGACCTCCTTGCGCGCCTCCTCGTCCAGCCCGGCGATCCGGGCCGCGACGGCGTCGGCGTCCCGGCGGTCGATGAGCCCGCGGATCTCCTCCCAGGCGGTCATGCGCCGGCCTCTTCGCGGCGGCCGGGCTCTTCGCGGCGGGAGGTGGGAGGGAGTTCGCCGGGAACGGGGACCTTCGTCCCGGCCGGCGAGGCAGCGTGCGGGTGGGGGGTGGACATGCCGCGAACAGTAGTGATCCACTCCGACAATTCGGCCGCGGACCCGTCACGGAGCCGGGACCTGCGACGAGTCCGTGGCCTTGTCGCAGGTCCACCGACTCGTCACAGGGTCACGGGGGTGGAACCGGCCTGCAGCCGGTTGCCCGTACGCCGCCAGCGAACGAGCCCGCCGTCCAGCGGGCGCGCGTGAAAACCTCGCTCGCGCAGCAGCCGCACGGCCTCCGGAGAGACCGCGCAGTAGGGTCCGCCGCAGTAGGCCACGATCTCGGCGTCCCGGGGGAGCTCGTCGAGACGATCGCGCAGCTCGGCCAGGGGCACCGACAGCGCCCCCGGCACATGACCGCGGGCGTGGTCGGCCGCGGGACGGACGTCGACGATCACGATGCCGGATCCGGGGTCGGCGACACGCGCCGCGAGCTCGCCGGCGGTCACCGGCTCCAGCGCCGCGAGGTCGCCGAGGTGTTCGGACACCGCCTCCCGCAGGTCGGCGAGCCTTTCCCCGGCGAAGTCCTGCAGCTCGCCCAGGAACCGGGAGACCCGCTCGTCGGCCAGCCGGTAGTAGATCCGCGTACCGTCCCTGCGGCTCGTCACCAGGTGGGCGGCGCGGAGCTGCTGCAGCTGGGCCGAGGTGTTCTTCAGCGGGACGCCGGCCGCCTCGGACAGCTGCTCGACGGTGCGTTCCCGCTGGTCGAGCACGTCGAGCAGCCTGAGCCGCACCGGGCTGGCCAGCGTCTTCCCGATCCGCGCCAGCTGCCGGTAGATCGGTTCCTCGCGAAACTCCGCCATGACGTCAGACCATGTACTGGTCGTGGCGGAGGTAGAGATCCGTCCACTCCGCGTCGCTGAGCCGACGTCCCTCGGCCACGATCGCGCCGAGTTCCTCGAAGTACGCCTCGCGCGGTGCCCCGGGGGCGAAGAGCAGGAGCATCGAGGCCGGCTCGCCTGACTCGTTGCGGAAGCTGTGCACCCCGCCCGCCGGGACGTGCAGGAAGTCACCCTCCGTCGCGTCGATCTGGCTCCGCCCGTCGAACAGCCGCACCGTCCCGGACAGGACGAAGAAGGACTCGGAGATCGTCCGGTGGAAATGGGGCGCCGGACCGGACGGCTTCGGCCCCATCTCCCAGCGGTACAGGCCGAACTGCCCGCCCGTCGAGGCACCGGTGCCCAGATAGTGCACCGCCGTCCCGCCGATCGTCAGATCCGGACCCGCGCTCGCCGGCCGGAAGCTCCCGCTGCTCTCGCCCGCCTCGCCCAGGTAAAGCGCCTCCGGGTACGACATCGCACGCTCCATCCCTTTGAGCCAATATTCCAAAGAACTATAGAACACAGAGGTGAAGGTGCGAAAGATAGGGCGCGAGCGACGGGATTCGTGACGCCCCTACGGGCTCGGTCAGCCCCCGCGCCGACGGCGCTGCTGTCACGATGGATCCGTGCGTGTCGAGGAGGAGCCCGTCCTCAACGAGCTCCTGGCCGCCGACCCGCACACGCCGTCCCTGCGGAAAGGGACGGCCGGGACATGACACGGACGGCGAGAGCGGCCGGGAAAGAGCAGTTCGACCTGGTCCGGCGATATGAGCGTGGGGGTTCACGGTGCGAACGCTTTTCGATCCGGAGGAGACCGAGAAGTTCGAGTCGGCGAAGGGCCTGCTGATTCGCCGCTGCCTCGCCTGGGCGGGCGAGCACGGCACGCGGGCCGACGAGGCGATGCTGGCGGCGGCTCTGAACGCGCGGCACCACAGCCGTGACGGGCGGCTGGCCTGCTGGGACGCGCGACAGGTGCGGCGTTTCCTCCTGGAATGGATTCCCCGGCACCTCGTGGCCGAGCGGGAGGTCCTCGACACCGCGCCGGAAAGCCTGCTGACGCTCCTGCGCTACCTCACCGCGTCCGGCCTGCGCGACCCTCGGGGCGCCTCCCTCGCGGAGCTGGAGGCGGCCGTGGCCGAGGCCGCGGCGGAGTATCCGGCGGCGCTGGCCGACCCGGCCCGGCAGGGCGTCGGGAAGTTCTGGACGCAGACCGCCCTCGACAACGGCGTCGTCCTCGACGACGAAAGGGCCGTGGCCGGATTCCGGCGCGATGTCGACGCGGGCCGGATACGGTTCGACGCCGACGTGCTCGACAGGCTTCTCGAGGCCGAGTTCGCCGGTGAGGGACCCGACGACGAGCGAGCCTTCCCCCAGTGTCCCGTCGCCCTCCCTCCCGCCGCCGAACTCGCCGCCGAGGCCGCCCGGAGCGAGATCGTACGGCAGCTGGCCGCCCTGCCCGGCTGGGTAGGGACGGACGGGCGGCCCCTCACCAAGACCGGAAACCTGCGGCCGGCCGACGCCCGCGAGCTGGCGGAGCTGCTGGGCACCGGGGAGCGGGACCTTCGGGTGCGCGGCTCCGCCGAGCTGCCCCGGGTGAGCCTCCTGCTCGCGTGGGCGAAGAAGGCGGGCCTGGTGCGGGTGCGCAAGGAGCGCCTGGTCCCGGTGGCCAAGGCCGCCCCGCTCCTGCGCGACCCCGAGAAGCTGTGGGGGCGCGCGTTCGAGGCGGCCTTCGAGCTGGGCGCCGCGATCTGCGCGCCCACCTCCGGGTGGTCTCGCCCCTCGATGTTCGTCACGGCGTTCGACGAGCTGCTGCCCGACGTGCTGAACACGATGTACAGCCTGCCGGCCCCGATCCCCGTGGCCCGGCTGCAGGAGACCGTATGGCTGGCCTGCCAGGCGTACTTCCTCCTCGACCCCGAGGAGAACGGTGTCCGTCAGGACGTCTGGCGCCGTCAGGTCGACAAGGACCTGCTCGCGGTGCTCGACGCCCTCTCCCGCCTCGGTGCCGTCGAGACGAGCCACGGCATGGCCGACGAGCTGTACTCCAGCGACCTGCGTCCCGGCATCGTCGAGGGGATCGGCGAGCTCACCGAGGACGACCTGCCGCTGCCGCCCGAGGCGTGCGCCCGGCTCCTGTCGCGCCTGGCGGAGCCGGGCCCGCTGGTACGGCTGACGCCCCTGGGCATCCGAGCCGTACGGGAGCGGCTGCTCGCCGACGGGCGGGACGCCCCGCTGCTCGGGGAGCTGGCGGACGCCGAGCCGGGCGAACTGCTGGGGGTGCTCGCCCAGCACTACACCCGGGAGACGGCCACGGCAGAGCTCGAGGGCTGGCTGGCGGCGCACGGAGGTGACGTCGAGCCGCTTCTGGAGGCCGTACGCGCCTGCCCCTTCCGTACCCGCGCCTCCGCCATGCTCTCCACCCTGGTGGAGGCGCTCCCCGACGGCCGGTCGACGCAGGCGAGGCTCCGGCGCGACTCGGCGCTGGGACCCCTCGTCCTGACCGCACTCCTGGAGGCGGGAGAGCTGAGCCCCGAGGATCTCACCGCCGACGAGCACCCGCTGCTCCTCGCCGAGAGTTTGATCATTCTGCTGGAGCTGGGCGGTCCCGAGGCCGTCGTGGAGCAGCTCCGCGAGTCGGCGGGCAGGAACGCGTCCGAGTTCGTCGCGGAGGTGCTGGACTCGGGGCATCCCGCGAGAGCGGCCCTGGAGGAACTGCGCGTGCTGGTGTACGAGCCGATGCTTGCCAGGAGCGCCCGGCTCCGCCTCGTGCCCGGCCCGGCACCGGGCTCGCGCGGCCGCCCCAGTGGCCGCGGCAGGAAGCGCAGGCACTGACGCGGCCTCGCCGGCGCCACCGTCCGCCGGGACGTTCGGCCCCCGGCGTCCCCGATCCACCTGGCCACCGGTCCACCGGACGCCACCGGTCCACCGGACGTTCCTCGACGGCGGTCGTCACGCCGTCGAGGGAACCAGCGGGAGCCCGTGGTAGGCCGCACGGCGCGCGATCTCGAACCCGGCACGGGTGTAGAGGCCGAGGGCCCCGGTCGGGTTGTCCGCGTCCACCTCCAGCCCCGCCGTGTCGTACCCCTGCGCGCGGAACTCGCCCAGCGCGTGCGCGAGCAGCGCGCTCGCCACCCCGCGCCCCCGCCACTCGCGCAGGGTGCCGATGATCTGGATCCACGCCTCACGGACCCCGGTCGCCGCGGTGTCGGCCTCGAAGTAGTGGGTGAGCAGGATGCCCACGCACTCCCCCGACGCGTCCAGCGCGACGAAGGACCCCTCCGGCCGGAACGCCCGCACCCCGACGATGGTGCTCCGCCAGGACTCCGGGGTGTGCTGGACACTCCCCCAGTGGTCGACGAACGAGCGGTTGCGCACCTCTCTGGCGGCATCCTCCAGATCGTCCCGGTAGGTGATGACCTCCACCCCCTCCGGCGGCGAGACCTCCGGCAGTTCGGCGCCCAGGTCGAGGTTCATCTCGTAGAACCACCGGACCGGCTTCATCCCCGCCCTGGCGACCAGCGCCCGCAGGCCCTCGTTGCGGCTGTCCACCTCGATGTGGAGTTCGAGCGGCTGCCCGGGAAAGCGGCGCTCGTGCAGCACGGGGGTGTTGCCGATCGCCCACTCCAGCAGACGGCCCCCCAGCCCCCTGCGCCGGTACTCCGGGTGCACCCCACCCCACAGGCTCATCTGATGGATCGGCTCGGCCGCGGACCGGGACATGGTCATCCCGTACGCGACCAGCCGGCCGGACTCCCACGCCCCCAGCGTGCCCTCGACGGGGTCGAGCAGCGGGTTGGCGAGATCCTCGGCGAGGGCGTCCGCGGTCTCCCTCCCCCCGACCTGGTCCACCTCGCCGATCGCCACCAGCAGCTCCGCCCACGCCCCGACGTCGTCCTTGGTCAGCGGAGCCCACTCGAAGGTCATGGTTGTCGAGCGTAGAAGCACGCCGCTCTCGCCGGCCACCCATTTTTGGGGCGACTGGACATGCGCCGGCGAGGCGCTCGCCCCGCAGGCCGAGTCGTTCGGCGCGTGGTACCACGACTGGCTGGAGGTTTCGCTGCGCGAGGTGCTGGGTGAGCGGATCGAGGACACCGTGCGTGACGAGACCGGCTGGAGCGTTGACCGGCGGTTGCTCGGCCTCCTCCCGCCGCCCTGCGCGTCGAGTTGCTTCTGACGCAGGGTCGGCTGGACGACGCGCGCGCGGCGACCGAGGAGCACATCGCGCGCTGTCCCGACGACGACTTCGGCTACGTGCGCCGCGCTCTCCTTCGGGTGTTGACCGGTGACCCCTCGTCCGCCGAGGAGGTCCTGCGCGCCGACGCCCCGCTCGGGAGGGGAGTTCGATCGGCAGGCCACCCACGTTCCGCCGACCGCGCCCCCATCGCGCTACGACTCCGCGCCCGGCGCCTGGCCTGGGAGTGCCGCCGCTGGGGACACGCCACCGACGCGTCACGCTTCGACGCGATCGCCACCGGCTGACCGTGGGCCAACGCCTGGAGACCCGGACCCGGCCGCGCGACCAGCAGAGCCGAACCATGCCGGGCCACCGCCGCACAGCCGCGTGAGCCCATCGTCCCCGTACTCGGCGCCTTCCCGCTGCCGCACCGGCCACCCGACGAGGCCGCGCTGCGCGCCCGCGCCCTACGGCCACGCCAGCCGCTCGGCCTGGGCTGACATCAAAGGGTGCCGCGATATCCGATGGTTCGTTCATATCCAAACATGTCACTGTATGACGATGTTCGAGAAGGTGAACGCCCGCGAAGTCGTCCGAGCGGCATCATGAGCTTCGGTACCTACGCGCGCCAGGTCCGGAACCAGGATCTGCCGTACGGCCTGCGCTACGTCTCCCTCAGATGCGCGGTCGAGCGATACATGCCCGTTGGATACAACGCGACCTGGGACTACCTCAACAGCCGCGCCGGACGGTTACGGAAGGACGAGACCGCCCTGCTCCGCGCGCTGGACATCCTGGAGACCAGCCGGAAAGCCCGGCTGGCGGAGATGGCGGCGTTCGCGCTGCGCCGTACGAGCGAGAAACGCGATCGCCGCACACTGTCCGCCGGCGAGTACCGATACCGGCACGGCTGGCGCTGGCCGGGCCCTGACGCACACGAGGCCATGCACCGAACGGTCCAGACCCTGTGGACCCAGCACCAGCGGCTGCCCTTTCCGGAGGTACCATCCCTGGTCACGCTGGGCTCGACCGTCGCGGACTGTGTACAGACCTACCTGCGCCGGCGCGGAGCCCTGCATCCCGGCCATCGGGACATCCTGCGGTCCTGCCTGGCCGACCTGCGTGCCGTACGGTTCGATCACCGTTCGCCCGTCTCCGAGGCGTTCCCCTGTTTCCTTCGGCTGCACAAGATGGCCGAACTCATGGCACACGACGCGCTGCCCCTCGTACGCCGGGCATGGCACGGCGACGTGGAGCGGATCGCGGACGTCTTCCTGGCCGCGCGTGGTCAGATGACCTACCTGCCGCGCCTGCACACCGACAGGGAGACCAGGGCCTGGATCGCCGGAGTCGTGGTCGCCCACCACGAGACATGGGTGGCCGAACGACACGGCCAGGTCGCCGGGTTCGCCGCACTGGACGACCGGTGGCTGGAACACCTGTACGTCGCGCCGGAGGCCCAGGGCCACGGCATCGGCTCGGCCCTGCTCGCCCAGACCAGGAAGGTACGGCCCGGCCCGCTCGACCTGCACGTGTTCCAGCAGAACACCGGCGCCCGCCGCTTCTACGAACGGCACGGCTTCGCCCTGGTGGCGCTGGGAGACGGCGGCGACAACGAGGAGAACCTCCCCGACGCCCACTACGTGTTGCGAACCACCCCGCCGGGCAGGTGACAGCCCAGCCCCGGCGCCCCGTTTCCCGCCCCCGGCTCACCCTTCACCCGAGGTGGATCCGCCCGGAGAACGCACCCCGCTCGGCGCGTTTGACCTCCGCGACCTTCTCGATGTCCCACCACTCGTATCCGTGGACATGGGCGACGGCCCGTAGCACTTCGAGCACGTCGGCGATCTCCTCCGCCACCCCGGCCGCCGGAGCCTCGCGCAGTTCCGCCGCCTCCTCGAACAGCTTCTCCAGCAGAGCCTCGCGATACTCGGCGTCCCCGAGAACGGTCACCGCCGGTTCCCCGCCACCCTCACGAATGATCTCCGGAATCCTGTCCCGCACGAGTTTCCCCACCTCAGACCGCCCCTTCGCGCACGTACGGCTTCCTTCGGAAAGCCCAGAGACTACCGGCCTCCTCCTCCGTGCGCGCTTCCCTACACGAGCGGTGAAAATAGCCTGTATTTCGGCAAATACACACCAAGGGCGGCGGCGGATGGATTTCTCTCACTGGGAGCGGAGCCCACGCTCCTCGTGGCGCATGGCCGTGCTGATAGGGGCGAACAGCCGTACCTACAAGTTCGCCCTCGGTGCCGCCCTCCTGGACGCCGCAGCCGAAGGCCGGTCGGAGCTCCTGCTCCGGGATCTGGCGGCGCCGTACGCGATGGGGCTGGTACGGCATCTCGGCCAGGCGCCACAGGTATCCCAGAAGGGCGAACGGGGAGAGAAGGACTTCCTCTCGGTGGCCGAGCGAGAGGCCGCGGAGTCACTCAGGCTCGGGAGCCCCACCGAAGAACTACTGGCGGCGGCTGTCGACTCCATGCCCAGGATGGTGATGCGGAAGTTCCACAACCTGCGTGGCGAAGGAGCGGAGGTGCCGCACCGCTTCTACGAGGTGACGGGCCGTTCCCACGAACAGGTCGTCCGGCTGAGCAAGGAACTCAGCGATATCGCCCGGTCAGAGCAGGCTCCGACCCTGCGGGGCGAGCTGTCAGCCCGCTGGAGCATCGTGGAGACGTCCTTCGCCGCCGGGATCGGCCGCAGCCTGATCGATGAGGGTGTCGCCGTGGACATGACCACCCTGCAGATCACCGACAGGCGGCGCCGCCGATCGGTCACCGGCGTCACGGACGCGGTCATCGGCTTCCAGCAGGGTCTCTGCATGATCTGCGCGGAACCCATCACCCCGGGCATCGACGTCATCGCCGTCGACCACGTGTTCCCTTACTCGTTCATGAGGCTTCTCCGCCCCGGAGGCGGGGGCGCGGCACCGGACCTGGACGCGGTCTGGAACCTGGCCCCCACACACGCGTGGTGCAACGGCCAGAAGAGCAACCGGCCACCTGCTCCAGCGGAAATGACCAGGCTGGCTCAGCGAAACGAAGCCATCATGCGGTCACCGCACCCACTCAAGAAGACCCTGAAGTTGGCCTTGGAGCACAACGGGTACAAAGGAACCCGGCCGGGCCAGTGGTTCACGTTCATCCAACACGTACGCGACCTTCTCTGACACGCCCGTCCACGGTGAGGGGCCGGCCGTCGAGGGCTTCTCCGGCTGGAGCCCTTCTCGCGGTTAGAACGCCGGATCACGGGCAACGACCGGTCACGTTCAAGGACGTCGGAGTTCCCCGCGTTCGATGCCTCCGGTGAAGGCGTCGTACTCGGCGTCGGTGAACAGGTGCGGAGCTTTCTCCGGGTTCTTGGAGTCGCGCAGGGCCACGATGCCCTGGTCCAGGAAGGCGATTTGGACGCAGTTGGTGCCGCCACTGCTAAGGCTGCTGGTGTGCCAGCAGACGTCGCGAAGCTGGGTTTCGATCCAGTCGGGGTCGAGGGTGGTCTTGTTCATGAGGGGTCCTTGGCGATCGCGGTGAGGAGCGGTATCGATGCCTTCGGGGAGAGTGCGTCGGACTTCAGCAGGTCGCTGGTGGTGCGGTAGAGCTCGACGGTCTCGGGGTCGTTCAGGTGCAGGGAGGCGCGCAGGGACTCGATGCACACAAGGTCGCGACCAGTGGGAAACGACATGAGCATGAACGGGCCGTCCATTCCCGCGTGGGCTCCGGCGGAGAACGGCAGGACCTGGATCGTGACGGCGGGGTTGGTGCGGGCGAGATGTGTCAGGTGCTCGATCTGGGCACGCATGCAGGCCCGTCCGCCGACTTCCTGACGCAGCAGGCCCTCTGGAAGCACGACCCAGATCTTCAGTGGAGGTCGGCGCTCCAGCATGGTGCGCTGATGCTCCAGCCGCAGTGCCACAAAGCGGTCAATGTCCTCCGGCGTCTTCCAGACTCTGCTGCCCTCGGTCACCGCGCGGGCGTAGTCCGGGGTCTGGAGAAGGCCGTGGACGGCGAGGGGGTTGAAGACGAACAGGGCGTCGGCGCTCTCCACCTGGGAGAGATAGTCGCCGAGCGGGTCGTCGACCACGCCTTCGTAGCGCTGCCACCAGTCGGCTTCACCGGCTCTGCGTACGAGGTCGCGAAGTTCTTCTTTCAGAGCGGTGTCGGTGATGCCGAAGACCTCGAAGAAGTGCGGAAGCTGCTGGATCCTGAGCCCCTGCAGTCCGTTTTCGATCTTGCTGACCGTCGAGAGGGACTGGTAGCCGAGGTGGCCTGCCGCCTCCTCCTGGGTCCAGCCGAGGGCCTCACGGATGCGTCTGAGTTCCGCGCCCAGGCGTCGGCGTCGCGGCGTGGGTTCGACGGGCATGGTCACCTCCTTCCTCGTGGGGAGCGTAGTGCTCAGGACGGGGCAAGGAAATGCCATCCTCCCTGGAGGAAAGACTTTCTTATAGGAATGACTTGCCTGAAGGGTGGCCTTCGCTGCATTATCGAGGCGTGACAGCGGTGAGTGTTTAAACAGTCACAGAAAGGCGTGATCGTCGGCTTTGTCTGTATGTCTTCGCGGAGACGTCCCCTGTGCGCCGCCGATCCCGAAAGCACCGTTGACCTCAGGCTTCCTCACCGGGGTGAAACCCAAGCGAGCCCGCAGAGCATCTGCCGACCTGCTCGCAGGGCTGCCCCCAGTCCCATCCGTTAGGAGCAACGATGCTCATCGAGCACGTTCCGGATACCGGCGAGTACGACAGACCACGCAAACGCTTCCGGATGACCGCCTGGTGCCTGCCTCCTGGCAACGCGGCCCGGCGCGCCCGGGAACTGTTCCGCGACCGGCTGGCCAAACTGCCCCTGGATCCCGACGTGCTCGACGAGCTGGAAATCGTGGTCTCCGAGCTGGTCACCAACGCCACCCGCTACGCCCCGGGCCCCTACGAACTACGCCTCCTGCACGACCACGGCCTGCCCGTCCGCACTGAGGTCGTCGACGCCGGAGCCGGAACCACTCTCATCGACCACCTCCTGCACCGCCCCCTGCCCGTCCCCGAGCGGATCGACGATCTCGAACTCGGCGGCCGGGGCCTGCGCATCGTCGCCGAACTCACCCACGGACGCTGCGGCACCCAGTGGACCCGCCTGTGCGGCACCGGCCGGCTCGGCACCGTCGTCTGGTTCGACCTCCCCACCCAGCGGCACCGGCACCCCTGAACGCCCCGACCTCCGAGCAGACGGGATCGTCCCCCGATCTCCCTGACCTCGGAGCCGGTCCACGCCAACGGCTCCCCCGTACCGGGCGTGGACCGTACAAAAGGCCGGCGTCCACGGACTCCATGCCCACTCCCGTCCGGGACGCCGGCCTCCCACCCCTCATGAAGCGGCAACGCCCGACCTGCACGTAGAAAGCTTTGATGGCCCGCGCCACGCGGCCGGTGTCAATGACAGCTCGGGCAAGTTCATGACGTACGCGCGCGGCGTGCGGAAGGATGACGCCGGACGACTGGACGTACGGTGAACTTCGGAGAACCACGCATGTCGCAACATGGCTACTGGCGCGTGTCTGACGGCACTCCCGTGACGGCGGCGGAGGCCCGGGAGATCTGGACCCGTGAGGCCTATCCCCTGCTCGTCGGTGTGGCGCGCACGTATCACGCGGTCATCACCTACAAGGAGCTCGCCGAGAAGATCCAGGAGAGCACGGGCATCCGCACCAGGACCCTGCTCCACAACTGGATCGGAACCGTTCTGAGCAAGGTGGTCCGGGAAGCTCATCGCCGCGGCGACCCGCAACTCACCGCCCTGGTGGTGCACACCGACGACGGCATGGTGGGCGAGGGCTACAAGGAGGTTCTCGAGGTTGCCGGAGAGCCGGCGGCGGACAGCGTTTCGGATCGCGAGCAGCACGCCGCTCGTGCCCGGCTGGAGTGCTACCGGCGCTTCGGTGCGGCCCTGCCCGCCGATGGCGGCGTTCCCGCTCTCGCCCCGCTGTATCAGGCCGCCGTCGAGCGTCGACGCGTACGCACCGAGAGTCCTCCCCGGCTCTGTCCCCGCTGTTTCGTGCAGCTTCCGTCGACCGGCGCCTGCGACTCGTGCGACTAGCGGCGGCCGAGCCGGGAAGAGCCGACCCCCCTCAGTCGTTCGCACAGGACAGAGCCCCCGCCGACTTCCTCAGGGTGTTCCAACCAGAGCGGCGCGAACCGGTGAGTCGTGGGTGCCCATCGCCTCCGGCTCGGCGCGGGAAGGAAGAACCCGGGCTCAGCTCTGCTTTGCGATGACCTGCCGGTGGTAGTCGAGGTGATCCCGGCTGATCCCGTGGCCCTGGATGACTCGGAGATGGCCGAGCGAGACACCGGATGCCGTGTCCGTCGTCGTGAGGTCGGCCTGGATGGTGATCATCCCTCGGTCGAACAGGACGTGGTGGTTGGGGCAGAGGCAGAGCAGGTTGCCGGGCTCGTCGGGGCCGTTGTGCGGCTTTCCGAGCGGGCGGATGTGGGCTCCCTCGGCGTAGAAGCCCCGGTGGAGAGCGAGACGGTCGCCGCAGATCTGGCAGTGGAAGCCGTGAGCGCGCTTGATCTGCTCGGCGAGCGGGGAGTCGCGGATGACGCGCTCCACGACGGCCTCGCGACGGCTGGGTGGAGAGGACGCCGCGTCCAGTCCGACCCTGGTGAGAAGCCTGTGGTGGTCGACGCCGTGGAAGTACGCGCTGAGCAGCCTCACGACGATCCGGGCCCGGATGTCCTCCCGGTCGGTGATGATCTCATGCGCCCACGGCCGCAGGCCGCTGTCCGGCTGGTGCTCTTTCATCCACTTCTGCGCGTGCCGACCACTGGCGGCCGGTACGTCGGTGTGGCCGGGCAGATCCCAGAGGCCGTGATGGTGAAGCCACAGCACGGGGAACTCCGGGTTGGGCCGGTCCTCCTCAAGACCGAACTCCTCGATGAGCCGCCCGAGTTCGCGGTAGGTGCTCTCCCACCGCCGCAGGCGTGGCTTGCCCTGGGCCGCGCGGCCGATCACCCAGAGCAGGGTCAACGGCTGATGCCTTTTCTGCGCACCGGTCGCGGGAGACACGGCGGGCTTGAGCGACTCGACCTTCCGCAGGAGGTCTTCGACGGAGGACACCTTGGCAGCCTGCCCCGGTTTCGTCACCTCGAAGCCCAGGCCGCCGAGCACCCGGGCGACGGTGGCGTTCCCGCCGGAGAACTCGTCAGGGCGCAGGGGCCTGCCCCCGACTCCGCGGTGAGCGACTCCGGCGATCGCCTTGGAGTCGTACCGCCTGCCGCCGTGAAGGAGGAAGTAGCCGAGGGCGGGCCGGTAGCCGTACTTCTCGAGAAAAGCGTCGCGGCCCAGCTTGTCGAACTCGTCGATGGCGGCGAGCACCATCTCACGTCGAAGATCGGAAAGCGCCACCCCACGAGCCTATGCAGGTATCGCCGAAACTGCCGCTGATTTCAGGTGAAATCGGACTTCAAATCGGCAGGGACACTGCCTGAATCCTTCGGCGGATACCAGCCGTTCCTTGAGAGGTGCGCTTCGCCAACAGCCACGTTCGCCAAGGACCCGGGATCGTCCCCACCGGCAGAGTTGAATCCGGTAGCTCGCGTGGAGCGCGTTTGACGAGTCGGCAAACGCCGGCGAAGGGTCGGTGACTTTATGGAATCACTCACGCGCTTTGAGTGACACAGTTTAACCTTTACCCATGACGGTTAAGGTAAAGGTTATGGAGCATGACAAGAGGACGCGTGCCAGGCGTACGGGGCCGGCGCGCATCTCCAGCAAGAACCAGGTGACCCTGCCTGCGGCGGTGTTGCGCAAGCTCGGTCTTCACGCGGGAGACTCGGTCGACATCACCGAAGATGACGGTCAGATCATCATCCGGCGGCACCGCAGCCGTCTCGACGGGGTGGTCGGCACCATCCCAGGCTTCACCGAAGCCGTGGACGTCGAGGCGAGCCGCGAGAGCTGGGGATGACGGGTGCCGACCGTGATGCTCGACACCAATGTCATCGTCGGCCTGCTCGATCCCGACGACGCACTGCACGGCCAGGCCCGCGACGCCGTTCGCCGCTGGGAGGACAAGATGGCCTCGTTCGCCATCTCTGTGATCACCTGGGGCGAGCTGCGGGTGGGTGCGGTCCGCAAGGGTGTCGCGGCCGAGAGGATGCTCGAGGCGTTCCGTGCCACCGTCATCGATCGGATCGTCGGGGTGGACGAGGCGACGGCCGAGAGCGCCGCCCTGCTCAGGGCCGCGGATTTGACGATTCGGGTACCGGACGCCCTCATCATCGCGACCGCCCGTGGGGCGAAGGCCGACGCGCTGCTCACCACAGACCGGAAATTCCCGGGCATCGCCCCGGAACTCGTCGAACTGCTACGGCCGGGCTGATTCGGTGGAACATCCGCCATCCCCGGTCGCTGACCTGGTCCAGACCGCTCCGGTGATACAGGCTCTTCGACGTCACGCGAGGTGAAGGTGCCCCCGATTGTTTCGGCCGCCGAGCGTGCCGGCCGGACTCGGCGTCGCGGTGTACCGAGGCCAGGTCGGCGAGCGGGCGGGACGCGGAGACGTCGACGTGGACGGCTCCGGCGTCGACGAGCTTGACCAGGGCGGCGAGGTGGCTCGTGTCGTTGCGGACCACGAAGTGCGTCGCGGTCACCGGGGAGTCGGCCGGCACCTCGACCGGGACGGTGATGGACACGAGGACGCCGGACGGCCGGACCAGCGGTATCAATGCCGCGGCCTGCCCCGCGTCCACCGCGACGAGGTTGAGGACCACGTCGACCGGTTCGCCCAGCGCGCCGGCGACGGGCGTGGCCGTGTAGTCGACGATCTGGTCGGCGCCGAACCGGCGGACCGCCTCGGTACTGCGCGGACCGGCTGTGGCGATGACGTGCGCACCGGCGTACTTGGCGAGCTGGACGGCGAACCCGCCGACGCCGCCGCCTGCGACCCGGACGAGCTGACCGGGCCGGACGCCCCGCGGTTCCACGCCAGCGTCCCCGAGGACGCCGTTCGCCCGCCGCTTCACCGCCCTGCTCGGCCAGCCGCCGCTGACCTACCTGACCTGGTGGCGGATGACCGCCGCCGCCCGGCTCCTCCAGGAGTCCGACGCGCCGCTGCACGCCGTCGCGGCCAGGGTCGGCTACACCTCGGAGTTCGCCTTCGCCGGCGCGTTCAAACGCCGGTACGGCATCGCCCCGGGCAGATACCGCCGCACCGGGTGACGGCGGTCCGCGGCACGCGCCATCCGGAAGGACCGGACGGGCCTGCCACGACCGGCCCGGCCGCCGGGGCAGGCGCACAAGGCCGGGACTAACGGGTCTCCGCCTGGGCGGCCAGCACGGCCTGGCGGAGGGGCCGGGCGCCGCACAGGTCGGCGAGTTCCAGGGCCGCCTTCAGCCGGGAGCCCGCGTCCTGGAGGCGGCCGGAGCGTCGCAGGGCCTCGCCGAGCCGGTACAGAGAGGTGGCGTGTTCGAGGCGGGCGTCGGTCGCTTCGAGCAGCCGGACCGACTCCGCCAGCATGTCGAGCCTTCCCGGCCCGGTCACGGTGGCGGCGGCCGACCTAAGGGCCCTGCCGACCGCCCTGGGCGTCCCCCACCCGGCCGCGGCGGCGAGCAGGTCCTGAGCGACGGCGTGCGCCTCCTCCCGCTGTCCCCGCAGGAGCAGGCAGCGTACGAGCGGCGTGCGCCAGTCGAGGATTTCCGGGTTGGTGATGCCCATGGTGCGACAGTGGTCCCTGGTCGCCCGCGTCATCTCCGTCGCGCGCCGGATGTCGCCCTGAGTGAGGAGTAGGTCGATCTCGCCGTTGGCGTAGATGTGGTGGTTGAGCTCGGGGCCGTGGGCGGCCTTGATCTCCTTGAGGACGGATCGCGCCTCTTCGAGGTCGCCGCGTGCCAGCAGGGCCGAGATGAACGGGTTCCCGACGAACACCAGCCCGAGGCCGAGGCCGCCGTTCCTGGCCGCCTCCACGGCCAGCCGCCCGTCGTGGACGGCCTCGTCGAGGTTGCCCTTGGCGTGCATGACCATTGACCTGTAGGTGAACGCGGGGGCGGTCCCGCGCAGCGAGCCGGCCTCGCGGCTGTACTCCAGCATCGCCTCGACGGACGTCAGGAGTCGCGGGTTGTCGCAGGGGCTCAGCGCGTACCACGCGCACGTCAGCAGGGGGAACGCCAGCGGCTGCCCCATCAGGCGGTCGCCGGTGACGGCCCGCAGGGCGCGCCGCTCGGCCGATTCGCGCCTGTTCCGCATCGCGTCGTGGAGCGCGAGGCTGCATTCGAGCATGAGGCCGCCGAAGGAGGCGTCGGGCTCCTGCGCGCCGAACTCGTCGAGCGACGCGACGAGGTCGGTGCCGTACGGCGTTCCGTAGGACACCATGCCGATGCAGGCCTGCAGCGCCCTGCGCGCGGTGACGGAGATGTCGCTCTCCCCGCCGAGGACGGACTGGCAGGCCAGCGCCGCCTGCCTGGGCCGGCCGATCGTCCAGGTGGTGCAGCCGAGGATGAAGGCGATCTCGGCGCGCCGCTCGGGGTCGGGTTCCAGGATGAGCACCTCGGAGAGGCGTTCGACGGCCTGCGGCATGTTCACGAGCGCCTCGGTCATGCCGAGCCGGGTCAGCACGCCTAGCCGCTGGTCGGCGCGGGCCTCGTCGAGCTGCCTGCGCAGGAACGCGACCGCGCCGTCGACCGAGCCGCGGGCCAGGCTGAGATCGACGGCCTCGCCGAGGATCGCCGTCGGATCGTAATCGCCCATGCCGGGAGGGACATCGTGGTCGCCCATGCCCGGAGGGACCCGGAGCAGGTGGGTCGCCGCCCTGATCGGGTCGTGCCCGGCCATCGCGGCACCGGCGGCACGCAGGTGGAGGTCGGCCAGCCTGCTCGCCCTGATCCCTGAGTAGACGGCGGCCTGGATCAGCGGATGGCCGAACGAGAACCGCGCGGGCACCCCGTGCGAGGTGACCAGGTCGTTGACGACCAGCGAGGACACCGCGTCGAGCGCCTCCCGCGACGAGAGCCCGGCCACCTCGCCTAGCGCGCGGGCACCGGCGCCGTCGCCGAGGACGGCCAGGGCGTGCGCCACGCTCGTGGCGTGCGCGGGCAGGTGGCGGAGCTGCCCGGCGACGAAGCGCTCGATGTTCGGCGAGCCCTGGAGCAGGGCGGGTGCGCGGCCCCCCGGCGCGGTCAGCTGGCGGCCGAGCTCGCGTACCAGAAACGGGTTCCCGCGTGTCGAGTCGTAGCACCGCCGGACGAGTTCCTCGTCGGGCGGGGCGGCGGTGAGGCCGGCCAGCAGCTCGGCGCAGCCGCCGGGGGTGAGCGGGGTCAGCGTGGCCGTGACGGCCAGGGGCAGGCCGGCGATGACCGAGACGATGTGGTCGACGCGTTCCGAGCCCGGTCGCAGCCCGGTTACGACCGCCGCGGGCAGCCCGTCCAGCCGCGCGGCCAGGTAGGCGAGGAACTGGGCCGAGGCGGCGTCGCTCCAGTGCAGGTCGTCCACCACGATCAGGAGCGGGTTGCGCGACGCCAGGTCGTGGGCGAGCCAGAAGAGGGAGTTGATGATCGAGTACTCGCCCTGCGGGGTGGCCGGATCGGCGCCGGCCGGTCGCAGGACGGCCGGGGTCGGCACCGCGGGGTCCCTGGCGAACGGCTCGAACAGCTGCCGGACGCAGCCCCAGGCGTATCCGACCTCAAGGTCGGTGCCGCGGGCGCCGGCGACCGTGAAGCCCAGCTTCTCCGCCCGCGCCCGAGCGTGCTCCAGCAGGCTCGTCTTCCCGATCCCGGCCGGTCCCGCCAAGAGCAGGAGGCCGCCCTGCCTCCCGATCATCGCGGTGTTCAGGATCCGGTCGATGAGGTGCGTCTCCGCCGCCCGCTCCACCAGGGCGGGCACCGGGGGAACGCTTCCGGCCCCCTGGGACCTGAACGCGACCGCTTCGACTCTCCAGGGCTCGGACCCGGCCGCTTCAGCTCCCTGAGCCCCGGACGCGACCCCTTCCACTCTTCGTGCCCCGGACGCGACCGCCGGGCCCGGGGCGAGCAGGTCGAGGCTGGGGTCCTGCCGGAGGATCGCCGTCTCCAGTTCGCGGAGCGGGAGCGTGGGGTCGATGCCCAGCTCGTCGAGCAGCCGGTCGCGTAACCGGCGGTAGACCGCCAGCGCGTCGGTCTGCCGCCCGCTGCGGTACAGGGCGACCATCAGCAACCCGTGCAGGTCCTCGTCGTAGGGGTGCGGCTCGACCAGGCCCTCCAGCTCCGGCACCAGCTCCGCGTGTTCGCCGAGCGCCAGCCTGGCCTCGGCCAGCCCCCGCCGCGCGCCGTGGCGCAGCCGCTCCAGCCTGGCCGCCTGCTCCTTGAACCAGGACAGTCCCGCCACGTCCTCCAGGGGGCGCCCGCGCCACAGTTCCAGGGCGGCCGTGAGCGTGGCCGCCCGCGCGGCGGGATCGGCCGCCCTCTTTCCCCGCTCGACGAGGGCCTCGGCCCTCCGGACGTCCGTGTCCACCGCGCCGGGGGTGAGCACGTACCCCGGCGGGCGGGCCACGATCGCCCCGGGCACCCCCAGCAGCCTGCGCAGGTAGGACATGTGGCTCTGCAGGGTGTTCGTCGCCGTCGCGGGCGGCCTGCCGTCCCACACCGCGTCGATCAACCGGCCGGCGTCGACCACGTCGCCGGCCCGCAGCGCCAGGACGGCCGCCACCGCCTTGCGGCGCAGCCCGGAGACCGGCAGGACGGCGTCTCCCGCGACGACGTCCACCGGGCCGAGGAGCCGCACCAGGACGGGCCGCGGACCACCGTCGTGATCATGATCGTCGGGGACGGTCATCGCCACATCACCCCCGGACCGTACGCCGCCTGAGCCGAGACGGATTCAGGCTAACCGCCCGAGAGGGGGTTGAACACCGGATGGGCCTGGCGCGTTCCAGCGCCGCGTCAGCCGCGTTTCAGCGCCCGGTGGCAGTGTTCCCGCGTACGGCAGGGCAGCCGGCCCGGCCGTCACGGATCGACACGGGGTCAGGGTGCCGGCGCGCTCACGGGGTTCATCGCCGTCAGCGAGGGCGCGCACGCGCTGCCTGACCACTTCCGCGCGGTGCTCAGAGGTTCGAATCGGGGACTTCGGAGTCTGGCTCGCGTGACCATCACCACCGATTCAGGACGCCTTCCGAACGGACGCGAGGTCGGCCCCGGCCCGGGGCGGCACGGTCCGGAACGCTCTGCCGGACGACGGCGCCTGACCGACTTCCACGGGGGACGCGTTGATTCCCGGCATTGTCCTGTTTCCGCACTGCGACCTGCACCTCTCTCTCGACGACCCGGAGCTCGGCGTCCAGGTCTTCCGCCGCACGATGTCCGGCTTCCAGTCGCCGTACGACCTCGTCCCGATCGCCGGCGCCGACGTGAGGTTCGACTTCTACGCGCCCCACGCACCGGAGGGGCAGCGATATCAGAACCTGCCCGTCGTCCAGCCGGACGGCAGGGTCGTCGCCACCACACCGGGGATCTACCTCTTCCAGTGCACGGCCGACACCCGCTCGATCGTCGGCCGGCTGCAGGTGCACCAGGCGATCACCGACTGGTGGTTCGGCAACGACTCGATCACGACGGCGGTGGACACGGTCGCCCACGCGCAGCCGACGATCTATGCCAGGTTCACCCCGGACGACACCGGCACCGACCTGGTCGGGGACATCACCGGGCACGGCTACGTGGCGCTGGAGTCGTCCGACGAGGGCAAGGTCGAGCTGAACCCGCTGCAGCGCCTGCGCGGTATCGCGGAGACCGGCGACCAACCGGTCAACCTGATCGGCAGTTACCTCAACGTGGTGCGGCAGCTCCCGGTACGGGTGGTGGACTACCGCAGGCGCAGGGACATCCTCGAACCCGTCGTCCACGACCCGATCGGGGATCACCTCCTCACGCCCAACCTGGTGTTCCTCGGCGAGGGCTTCACCGCGTCCGACCAGATCGCCTTCGACGAGATCGTCGAGGACGTCTACATGGACATGTTCATCAAGCCCCGCCACGAGCCGTTCCCCATGCTGATGAGGAGCATGAACGTCTACAAGGCTCCCGTCGGATCCACCCAGGGCCTGCTCACCCCCGGCTTCCGGGTCGTCGACCACTCCGACCTCAAGGGCATGCCGGTACCGCTGCAGATCGAGATGAAGGGCTTACCGGCGGACGCCTACACGGTGCCACAGTTGACACTCCTGGCGGGTCTGCCGAAACGGGGAGAGAACCGCTCGGTCGAAGCTCTGAGAACCGACTGGGGCACCCAGCACCTCGACGGCCTCGACCTCGCCAGGGTGCATCCCCCCGTGGTGGAGAGATGGCGGGCTCAGGGGTCCACCGCCGCGCTCCAGGCCCACGACACGTTCTTCGGCCTCCACCTCGGCCGGCGGCTGGCCGATCGCGAATCCGACAACCACCCGGTGCCCAACCCCGGCGCGGACGGTGACCAGGCACTGCTGCCGGCGTTCGTCCGGAAGCTCTACACCTTCTATCAGACCGGCGGGCCCCACAACATGCAGCTCGATCCCCGGCGGCATCCGCCGGAGCTCTACGGCGAGAACATGGAGAACCCGCTCACCTCGGTGAGCACCTTCGTCCGCGGGCTCGCGGAGTCGCTGCCACCCCACAGGCATGTGGGGCCCGAGTGGATCCCCGACGGGGTCAACCTGAAACTGAGCCGGGGGCTGATCATCGTGATCGCCAAGGACTTCATGCACGGCGGGCAGAACATCGAGCACGGGCTCGCCTGCCTCACCCTGAACTCGCGGGACCGGACGGGGTTCGCCTCCGGAAGCCCCTCCGTTCACACGAGACGGCGCACGGGGGCGTCGGCGCTCACCTACGACAAGACCAGCGTGAGCGACCTCGCGATCCACGAGCTCGGTCACAGTTTCAGGCTGGGCGACGAGTACGAGGAGAACGCCGGCCGGGCACCCGCGGTCGGGGGGGACGGGTTCGACAACCTCACATCGTGGACAGCCATCGCTGACCCCGCCAATCCCGGGCGTTTCCTTCCCGAAAGGGTGAAATGGCTGGGCCTGATACGCATCAGGTTCGCGTCCCGGGTACGGGACGTGCAGCCGCTGCCCGACGGCATCAGGGTCACCGTGCCGCCGGAGGACATCCCGCACTGGGAGCGGGTGCGCCTGGAGAACCCCGCGGTCCTTCTCCAGAGGGCCCTGAGTCTCGGCATGGGCCAGATTCCGTTGATCCCGGGTGAGTTCGGGAATCTGATGGAGTTCCACATGGGGAGCAGCCCCGACCCGGTGGCCGCGACCATCGACCTGACCGGGCCCCCGACCCCCTTCGGGAAGGACTCCATCCTCCTCAGCCAGTTACGCAACACGAGAAACGAGCCCCTGTTCGTCACCGAACGACGCGTGCTCGATTTCCTCCGGAATCCCGAGGGCCGGCCCGGGCGCCCGCTCAACGTCGACGTGGCGAACGACCCCAACGGCCCCGGGCCCCACAGCGGGCCCGACCTGCCGAGAGAGATCTCCGCCTCCACGCCGGGCAACCCGCCCGGTCGCAGGGTCACCTTCACGCCGGCCAACCCGTCCAGCCAGACGATCGGCGTGTACGAGGGCGGGCTGAAATACGCCCAGGGCATCTACCGCCCGGCCGGCTCCTGCAAGATGCGCAACCAGCACCAGTCCGGCGACGACGGCAAGTTCTGCTTCGTGTGCCAGTGGCTGATCGTGAACCGGCTGAATCCCTCCCTGCACCGCACTCTGGACCTCACCTACTCGTTGGGGACGCCCCATGCCTGAGCCGAGCACGTTCGACCGCGTACTGTGCGAGCTGGCCCTCGCGTTGCGACCGCTCACGCGGGCGCTGTCGTCGCCCAGAGCCGCGCGCGGCCTGCTGCGGGAGCTGGGCTGGGTCGTCGACGACGTCCCGCAGCCCCTACTCGACCTGCGCACCGACCTCGACGTGCTGGACGAGGCGCTGCGCAGGATGTTCGGCCCGGCCGAGCCCGTGAACCCGGCCGCGCGGCCCGACGACCTGGCGCGCGCCCTGGCCGCCGTCGGGCGGATCATCGGCGCCGTCCGCGACCTCGCCACCGACGACCTCATCCCGTCCTCCCTCCGGAAGGACGGGTTCGGCCAGACGTTCCCCCGCCAGCTCGTCGACCACCTGGTGGGCGCCTATCTGATCAGGCACCGGCCACGCGTCGGTTTCGCCCTGCGGGCCCTGGGCGTCCTGCGCACCACCCGCGAGCCCGCGCAGGGTGACCGCCCCGCCCACCGCGGGACGACACTCGACCTGGCGAGGCTCCCGCAGGCTCTCGGCGACCCCGAGGTGGTGCTGCGCGACGCGTTCGGCTGGGGCGAGGACACCTTCGACCACAGCGCCTTCCTGTCGGCCGTGGACGACCTCCTCATGTCGGTGGGTGTCGACGTCAGGTTCGGCCCGGTGGAGGACGCCACGGCGACCGGCCTGCTGGGACTGCCCGCCGGGGAGGATCAGCCCATCGAGCGGGCCGTACCGCGCGGGCTCAAGGCCGTCCTGCTGGAGCAGGTCGTGGACGGGACGGTCACAACCGCCGGCGTCCGGCTGCTGCCGCTGCCCGCCACCGCGACCGGCAGGCCCGGCCTCGCGCTCGTGCCCGCCCTCGACGGCGAGCTCGACACCGCCCTGCCGGTCGGCGGTGACCTGACCGCGACGGTGCGCGCCGACCTCGACCTTCAGGGCGGCGTCGGCCTGCTGGTACGGTCCGGCGAGCCCGTGGACCTGATCGTCGGTTTCCTGTCGGAGGAGGCCCCCACCCACGCGACCGGCTCGATCCAGGTCAGGCTGGACGGCGCCACCGGCACGCCGCGGGTCCTGCTGGGCGCCGAGGACCGCACCCGGTTGCGGCTGCGCGGCCTGGGCGGCGCGGGCGGCGTGCGCGTCGACGCCGAGGGCGGCGTGGATCCGTACGTCGAGCTCGAACTCAAGGGCCTGGAGTTCGTGTTCGTCCCGGACGGCTCCGACGGTTTCCTCGCGGCCGTCATGCCCTCGGACGGGTTCGCCTTCGAGACCGACCTGACGATCGGGGTCTCACACCGGGACGGGTTCGCGTTCCGCGGCACCTCCAACCTGGAGATCCAGGTCCCGGCGCACCGCAGGATCGGCCCGGTCGAGGTGCGGTCGCTGACGATCTCCGCGATGCCGTCCGGCGGCAGCCTGCCCGTCTGCCTCGGCGCCACCTTCGCCGTCTCCCTGGGCCCGGTGCGGGCGCTGGTCGACCGGGCAGGGCTCGCGGTGAACCTGGAGCCGCGGCCGGACCTCGACGGGAACCTCGGCCCGATCGACCTCTCGACGGGCACGCTGCCGCCCTCCGGCGTGGGCCTGGCCGTCGACGCGGGCATCGCCTCCGGCGGCGGCTACCTGCGGTTCGACACCGACCGCGGCGAGTACTCCGGCGTGCTCGACCTCGCCCTCGGCGACGCCCTGTCGCTGAAGGCCCTCGGCGTCCTCACCACCCGGCCGTTCTCCCTGCTGATGCTGTTCACCGCCGACTTCGGCGAGGGGCTGCCGGTCGGGTTCGGGTTCACCCTGCTGGAGGTGGGCGGGCTGCTCGGGCTCGACCGGGGCATGAACGTGGCCGCCCTGATGGAGGGGGTGCGTTCGGGCTCGCTGGGGTCGCTGATGTTCCCCCACGACGTGGTGGCGAACGCACCGAAGATCATCAGCGACCTGCGCGCCTACTTCCCGGCCCGCCCTGGAACGTTCCTGGTCGGCCCGATGGCGAAGCTGGCCTGGGGCACGCCCCGGCTGATGCACCTCACCGTGGGCGTGATCGTGGAGATCCCCGGCGACGTCGCGGTGGTGGGGGCGCTGCGAGTGGCCCTGCCGCACGAGGACGCCCCGGTCGTGGTCCTGCAGGCGCAGTTCGCCGGCGCGATCGAGTTCGGCAAACGGCGGATGTTCTTCCATGCCGCCCTGTTCGAGTCCAGGATCGCCTTCGTCCCCCTCGACGGGGAGTTCGGGCTGCTCGTCGCGTGGGGCGAGGACGCCGGCTTCGTCGCCTCGCTCGGCGGGTTCCATCCGAACTTCGAGGCGCCCGCGCTGCCGTTCCCGACGCCGCGCCGGGTGACGATGAGCCTGCTCAACACCTCGGTGGCCCGCCTGACCGCGCAGGGATACCTCGCGGTCACCTCCAACACGGTCCAGTTCGGCGCCCGGGTGGACCTCTACTTCGGGGTGTCCGCGTTCAGCGTCACCGGCTTCGTCGCCTTCGACGCGCTGCTGCGGCTCCTGCCGCTCCACGTGGAGGTGGAGATCGCCGCCGCCATGTCGGTGAAGGCGTTCGGCGCCGGCCTGTTCTCGGTGAAGATCCGGGGCAGCCTGGACGGCCCCTCGCCCTGGCACCTCAAGGGCCACGGCGCGATCTCCCTGCTGTTCTGGGACCTGGACGTGGAGTTCGAGCACACCTTCGGCGACCCGCTGTTCCAGCCGGAGCTGCTGATCGACGTGCTGGACGCGCTGGTCTCCGAGCTGGAGCGGCCCGAGGCCTGGAGCGCCGTGACCCCCGGGGGCGGGCGAACGGCGGTGACCGTACGGGAACCCGCCGGGATCACGCTGCACCCGAACGGGGTGCTGCGCGTCTCGCAGAAGGCCCTGCCGCTGGGACTCACCCTCGACAGGGTGGGCACCCAGCGGCCCACCGGGGCGAACCACCTGACGCTCACCCCGACCGGCCCCCTGGTGAAGGTGGCCGACGCGCACGAGGAGTTCGCGCCGGCCCAGTTCGTGGAGCTGTCCGACGCGGACAGGCTGAGCAGGCCCTCGTTCGAGACCCAGCGCTCCGGCGTGGACCTGGCCGTGGCCGGCGCCGACCTGCGTACCGGCGGGATGGCCAGGCGGGTGGTCCGCTACGAGGAGATCCTGCACGACCGGTCCTTCGCCAGGCGGCGACGCCGCCTCACCCCCTACCAGGGGGAGCTGTTCTCCTTCCTGCTGCGTGACAACGCGGTGGCGCGCTCCCCGCTGTCGCGGTCCGGCCGCGACCTGCTGCGCCCGCCCGGGGAGGCGGTCACGGTGTCGGCCGAGAGCTACACCGTGGCGTACACGGCCGACAACCGCGCCCACGCCCCGGCCTTCGCCAGTGCCGCGGCCGCGCACGAGTTCAGAGCCGGGATGGTCGCCGGCGACCCGGCCGCGGCCGACGCCGTTCATGTCATTCCGAGCTTCGAGGTGGTTCCATGACCGCGCCCGCCTACACGTTCCTGCCGTGGCTGCGGCGGGGCCTGGCCAACCAGGTGACCGCCGCCGACGGCGACCCGGCGGTGCGGCTCCGCCCCCGGGTGACCGTCTCGCTCACCGCGAGCGGCCGCGCCCCCGGCGGGGCCGTGCAGAACCGGACCGTCACCAGGCAGGTCTCGCTGTACGGCCCGGCCGACATCGTGGGCATCGACCCGAACGCGATCGTACGGGCCGAGCCGCGCCCCTGGATCACGAACGCCGAGCCCAACCTCCTCGCCCACGTGGACTTCCACGACGAGGACCTCCCCTGGCGCCACACCCCGGCGGCCCCGGCGGCCGGCCGGCTGCGGCCGTGGCTCACCCTGCTGGTGCTGACCGAGGACGAGTTCCGCGACGGCCCGGCGGGCGGCGCCGCCCCGCTGCCCCGGGTGGACGTCCTGGACCTGGCCGTGCTTCCCAGGGCCGACCAGTTGTGGGCCTGGGCGCACGTGCACGTCGACCGCGGTCTCGGCGCCGACGACGGCGAGATCGTCTCCGGCGACGGCCCGGCGGTGGCCGCCCGGCTCGCCGCCACCCTGGCCGGCGATCCCGACCTGGCCCGCTCCCGGTTGCTGTGCCCGCGCGTGCTCGCGCCGGACACCGGCTACCACGCGTTCCTGGTGCCCACGTTCGAGGGCGGCCGCCGGGCCGGGCTGGGGCTCGACCCCGGCGACATCCCGGCCACCATGTCCGCGTGGCCCGCGTCGACATCCGACCAGGGCCCGCGACCGCAGCCCTCGTCGTTCCCGGTGTACCACCGCTGGTACTTCAGGACCGGCGCCAGGGGCGACTTCGAGACCCTGGTCAGGCTGCTGCGCCCGGCCCCCGTCGACCCGGCGGTCGGCACCCGGGCCATCGACGTGCGGCACCCCGGTTCCGGCGTGCGCGGCGTCGACAAGCCCGGGCTCGACGGCACGCTGCGCCTCGGCGGGGCGCTGCGGCCGCCCCACCTCCCGCTGCCGGGCGACCCCTGGGAGTCCTGGGACCAGCCGTTCCCGAGTCCGCTGCAGGAGGACCTGGCCCGCCTGATCAACCTGGCCGACGACTACCGCACCGAGGCCGGCGCGGACCCGGTGATCTCGCCCCCGCTGTACGGGCGGTGGCACGCGCTGACCTCCCGGGTGAGCACCGACGGGACGGCCGACGGCTGGGTGCGGAGGCTGAACCTCGACCCCCGGTTCCGGATCGCCGCCGGCCTCGGCGCCAGGGTGGTGCGGGAGAACCAGGAGCGCTACACGCAGGCCGCCTGGGACCAGATCGGCCAGGTGCTGGCCGCCCGGCGGCGCGTGCGCAACGCCCAGTTCGGCCTGCGGGTGAGCACGGTCTGGCACGAGCGGCACCTGGCCTCCGCGGTGCCGGTGCCCCAGCGGGCGCTGCACCTCACCGCCCCGCTGCACCGCCGGATCCTGTCCGGGGGCGAGACGCTGCGCCAGGCACAGACCACCGCCCGCGTCTCGCCGACCCTCTTCTCGGCGCCGCTGCGGCGGGTCCTGCGACCGCGCGGCCGGGTGGCCGGGCTGCTGCCGTTCGACGACCATCACCGGGCCGCGCGCCTGCTGGACCGGGTCAACTCCGGCGAGGTCGACCCCGCGCCGCCGGAGTCGCCGCCGCCCGGCGTCCTCACCGCCGACGTGGCCGCGACGCTGGTCGACGACCCCCGGGCGGCCGGCACCGTCGGGGAGTCCGGCCTCACCGCCGGGTGGCTGGCGGGACTGCCGGGCGCCTCCGGCTTCACCGTCGGCACGCTCACCGAGCCCGGCGCGCCCGGCCGGGGCGGCGAGGACAGCCCGGAGGCGATCATCTTCAAGGAGGCGCTGGAGGACAGCCTCGACTTCCGCGAGGAGGCGGAGGAGAGGGGCACCCCGCCGGAACCGGACGAGGTCGACCTCGACGGCATGGCGCAGACGGCGGTGGACGCGGTGCGCCCCGACGTGACCATCCCGCGCCGGATCGAGACGACCGTCCACATTCCCCAGGCGATCCGCGACGAGATCGGCCCCGGGCTGGTCGAGCCCATGGCCTACCCGGTGATCGACCAGCCGATGTACGAGCCGTTGCGGGACCTGGGCGCCGACCTGTTCCTGCCGAACGCCGGCCTGATCACCCCCAACACGGTGACGCTGCTGGAGACCGACCAGCGCTTCGTCGAGTCCTACCTGGCCGGGGCCAACCACGAGTTCGCCCGCGAGCTGCTCTGGCGCGAGTACCCGACCGACCAGCGGGGCACGCCGTTCCGCCAGTTCTGGGACGTGCGCGGCACGATGGCCGCCGCCTCCGGCGACGCGCGGGAGTCGCTGCGGGACATCCCGCCCCTGCACGAGTGGGCGCCCGCCTCCGCGCTGGGCAGCCACGACCACCGCGACACCGGCGGCGGGCGGGACGAGCTCGTGCTGGTGATCCGCGGCGAGCTGCTCAGGCGCTACCCGAACGCGGTCGTCTACGCGCATCGGGCCCGGTGGCCCGCGCCGGGCCAGACCGGCCCGCGACAGCTGTCGGACGATCCGGCCGCGGTGCGCACTCCACGGTACGCCGCGAGGATCGACCCGGACATCACCGTCCTCGGGTTCGACCTCACCGCGGAGGAGGCGATCGGCGGCGACGCCCCCGACGCCGATCCCGGCTGGTACTTCGTCATCAAGGAACGCCCGGGCGAGCCCCGGTTCGGCCTGGACACCGAGCCGAGTTCCCCCCGCGAGGTGTGGAACGACCTGTCCTGGCCCGAGGTCCGGCCCGGACCCGCGGGCGGCCACCTCGACCTCGCCGCCGCCCCGGCCTCCCTGACGCTCACCGCGCCGGCCGGGCCCCCCGAGGCGGTCCAGCACGCCGAGGACGTCCAGGTCGGCTGGGATCCGGCGATGACCGCCGCCGACCTCGCCTACATCCTCTTCCAGGCCCCGGTACTGGTCGGGGTGCACGCGGCGCAGATGCTCCACACACCCTCCGAGGAATCCCCATGAGCCAGTTCACCACCGACCCTCGCGAGGGTGTCAGCGACCTCGACGACGGCTCACCGATCCTGCTGATGCCCGTACGCCTGGAGACCAGGTTCGCCGAGGACCCCGCGCTCCTGGTCCGCGTGTACCCGGACGACTGCCACCTCTCCACCTTCGACGCGGAGATGACGCCGTCGGAGGTGGACAACGTGCGGCGCTACTGGACCGAGGTCCACGAGGCCGGCCCGGACGAGGCCCCGCGGCGGGCGGCCTGGCGGCGGCTGGTCGCGGCGCACGGTTCGGGCCGGGCCACCTGGCTGCGGGCCGCGCACCGGCCCCTCGACCCGTCCGCCCTGTCCGGGCCGCCGGAGTTCCCCGAGGTCACCACCAGGCAGAACGCCTGGTCCCAGGCGCCGCGGGTGCTGCTGATGCCCCAGCGTTTCGTGGTCGTCGGCTTCCGCACCGGTGAGGACCCGCTGGTCGAGGTCGGCGCCGAGGTCGACCAGGAGCTGTTCGCCGGGCCGGACCCCGCGGCCACCGGCGAGGACCAGCTGCACCACGACGAGAACGGCGACCTGGTCGTGCCCGACCGGTTGCGCTGGCTGTCGGACTTCGACCGGGCGGTCGAGGTGGGAATGGGCCTGCGGATCCCGCTCACGCCGGAACAGGCCGAGGGCGGGTTCGACCGGCTGCTGGTGCTCGGCGTGCGGCTCGGGTCCGACGCGGAGGAGGGCGCCGCCCTGCTGCGCGACCTGCTGGAGCGGCACGCCCACAGCCGCACCGGCGTGGCCCTGGTGGCCCACGGCACGCCCACCAACAACGGCGAGGACGCCGTCTCGGGCCACGGCCGCCGCGACGACCCCGACGCCTCCTTCGACGACCTGTGCGCGCCGGCCTACGAGGTCACCCCCCGGCCCGAGGAGAAGCGGGACGGGCAGTGGCTGGCCGAACACCTCGGGCTGCCGGCCGACTTCTTCGCCCACACCCGCGGTGCCGCCGGGGCGGACCGGCTCACCGCCCGCGCCATGAACACGCTGCTGTGGCCGGCCACCTTCGGGTACTGGATGCGGTCGATGATGGGTCCGGTGTTCGACGACGGCGCCACCGGCGGCGTCGGCGAGTTCCTCATCGGGCACGTGCTCGGCGGCGGCGCCGTGCCGGCGATCCGCCTCGGCGCCCAGCCGTACGGCATCCTGCCCGCGACCGCGTTCTCCCGGCTGGAATGGCCGGACCGCGACAGCGGCGCGGACAAGATCTCCGGGCCGCTCTACCAGGTGCTCGACACCGTCCGCCGGGACTGGACGCCGCTGGTCGAGCGGGTCGCGCGCCTCGGCGGGCCGGCCGACGACCCGCACCAGACGCTCCTGGACGTGCTCGCGCTGCACCCGGGCTCGGTGGAGTGGTCGCAGCGCTACGCGGAAAGCCTCACCACCCTGGTCAACCGGCTGAACCTGCAGAACCTCGCCGGGGCGATCCAGCAGGTCCTGCCCGCCGCGCAACGCGTCGCCGCCCGCCATCTCCTGGGACGCCACGGGTACGACGGCGCCGTACCGCCCATCCTCGACCAGGTGTTCTCCGGCCGGCGGAACCTGCTCACCGGCGGGGTGGTGGACGGGCTGCCACCGTCCGAGACCGCGCCGTTGCGGCCGTCCACCACGGACGGCCGCAACTATCTCGCCTGGCTCGCGTCGGCCGCGAGGAACGGCCTGGACCGGCTCTACGAGCAGGACGGCTTCGCCGGCGACCGGCCGCCGGCGTCACTGCTCTACCTCCTGGCCAGGCACGCCCTGCAGCAGGGATACCACGAGGCCGCGGTCCGGCTGTACGAGACCGGCGGCCTCTACACGCCGGCGCAGGCACGGGCCGCCAGGACCGACAACCCCGTCCTGCACATCGCCTCGGGCAACTCCCTGAGCGAGAGCCGCTACCAGCCGCTGTTCGCCACCGCCCCGCCGATCACCGGGAGCCCGACCCGGCGGGTCGGCGACCACATCGCGATGACGATCGGCTCGCCGCAGAGCGCGGAGCTGGCCGCCCAGCTCGACGCGCTGGCGCGGCTGGAGAACGCGCCCACCGCCCGGCTGGAACGGGCCTTCGCCGACCACGTCGACATCTGCTCCTACCGCCTCGACGCGTGGCTGCTCGGCCTGGTCGACCTCCAGCTCACCCGGATGCGCGAGCAGCGGCCCACCGGCCTGCACCTGGGCGCCTACGGCCTGGTCGAGGACCTGCGCCCCGGCCGCTCCGGGCGCCTCGGCTTCGAGCCGGAGGACGAGGACGTCGCCGCCGACTTCCGGGGCGGGCCGCTGACACTCGACCCGGCCAACCAGGGCTTCGTGCACACCCCCTCGCTCAACCACGCGGTCGCCGCCGCGGTGCTGCGCAACGGCTACCTGTCGGGCGTGGCGCCGGGCGAGGGGCCCGCGGTCGACCTGTCCTCCGCCCGGGTACGCGCCGCGCTGGCGCTGGTCAACGGGGTCCGGGACGGGCAGAGCCTGAGCGACCTGCTCGGTCACCGGTTCGAGCGGGGCCTGCACGACCGGTACGGCACGGCCGAGGTCGACGCCTTCATCCCGCCGCTGCGCAAGGCGTTCCCGCTGCGGGCCGACCGGATGGCGTCCACCCGTACCGCCGGTGACGTGCCGATCGAGGCGGTCGAGGCCGGCAACGTGCTGGACGGCCTGGCCCTGGTGGACCGGCTGCGCACCGCGAGCGGCTACCCGTTCGGGGTCGCGGACCTGCCCGCGGCGACCCCGGCCCAGGCGGCCGCGATCGACGCCGAGGCGCACCGACTGCTCGACACCCACGACGCGGTCGCCGACCTGGCCCTGGCCGAGGGCGTCTACCAGGCCGTGATGGGAAACCACGACCGCGTGGCGAGCACCTACGACGCCTACGCCAAGGGGACGAGCCCCGCCGAGCCCGACATCGTGCGCACGCCGTCGAGCGGCGTGACCCTCACCCACCGGGTGGCGCTGCACCTGCCGCCCGCGACGACGCCGGGAACCGGCTCGACACCGCGCGCCCGGATCGAGCCCTCGGTCGACGCCTGGCTCGCCGGGGTGCTGCCCCCGCTCGACGAGGTCGGCTGCACGGTCACCTTCCGCTCGGCCGGCGACGGGACCGAGACGACCCGCGAGGTCACCCTCGCCTCGCTCGGACTGCAGCCCGCCGACCTGGTGGCGATCGGGCGCGTCGAGGCCCTGTCCGAGCTGGACGCCCGGGTGCGCCGGTTCGTCCGGGCGACCTTCGACCCTCGCCCCGACCGGCCCGTCACCGTCGACCACCAGGAGGCGGCCCCCGGCCGGGTCAGCGTGTTCGAACTCCTGCCCCTGCTGCGGGCGGCCCGCCGGCTGGTGACCCTGTCACGCCCGCTGACCGGCAACGACCTGCGGCTCACCGTCGACGCCCGCGCCGGCGACGAGCCCGCGCCGTTCGTCGACCGCAAGCGGGTCGGCGCGGTGGACTCCGAGCTGCGGATGGTGCGGTCGGAACTGGCCGCGGTCGCGGACGCCCTGGCCACCCCCGGCCAGGTCGCCGACGTGGACGGCCAGGTGGAGTCCGCGGTGGACGCGCTCGCGCGCGCGGCCCTGTTCGGGCTGCCCCAGGCCGGGTGGGACTTCGCCCACGAGGCCCTCGGGCTGGCGTACGCGGACCTGCTGGCGGCGTGCGCCGAGACCGCCGGGCGCTGCGGCGACCGGCTGGACCGGTTCGCCGAGGAGTTCGCCCGCTACCTGGCGGTGCCGGCGGAGGGGTCGGACGAGGAGCGGTTCCTGCACCTGGGCCGGGCCGAGGCGGCCGTCTCCACCACGCCGATCCGGCCCCGGCCGGCCACCCCGGCCGCCTACGCGACCGCCCTGCGGGCGGGCCCCGTCGCCGACCTGAGCGCGGCCGGGGACCGCTACCGGGCCGTGGCGGCCACCACCCGGACGACGGTGTCGGGCCTGCGCGCCGACATCATGGCCCTCCCCCCGGCCGCGCCGGTCGACCTGGCCGTACCCGATCTGGCACCGGCCGAGGACCGGCTGGCCCGGCTGCTCGCCGACACCCGGTCGGTGCTCGACGTCGTGCTGGCCGAGACCGACCGGCGGCTGGCGGCGGCCGGAACCGCGTTCGAACGGCACGACGGCACCGACTCACCGGCCGAACGGGTGGCGGCGCTGCAGGAGGCGGCCAGGGCACTGCTCGGCGACGAGTGCCGGCTCGTCGCCGAGTTCGCCCTGGAGAGCCGGCACGCCGCCCAGGTCTCGGCGGCGCTGGCGGCGAGCCGCTCCGGGACACCGTTCGCCCACCTCGACGTGGACTTCCCGGTGGACACCTGGCTGCACTCGGCCGCGCGGGTCCGGGAACGGCTGCACGACTGGGAGCGGCTGCAACTGCTGGCCGGCGCGTTCGGCGGGCCCGAACCGGAACTCGACGCGCTGCAGCTGCCGCCGGTCACCGGCGAAGGCTGGCTCGGCCTCGACATCCGGCCGGACCAGGTGGTCGACTCCGACCGGCTGCTCTACACCGCCCACCTGCCGTCCGGCGTCGTGCCGGGCGCGCCCCAGCGGGGCCTGCTGCTCGACGAGTGGACCGAGACGATCCCGTCGGCCACCGCGGAGAGCGGCATCGCCTTCCACAGCGACCGGCCCGGCACCGAGGCGCCGCAGGCGATGCTGCTCGTCACGCCGGCCCTGACCCGCGGCGCGTGGCAGTGGGACGACCTGGTCGACGCCGTGTGCGACACCGTGGACCTGGCCAAACTGCGGGCGCTGGAACCGCGTCACATCGGTGAGCTCCCCTACGCGTCCTTCCTGCCGACGACCCTGATGGCCAGTCAGGTCAGGCAGCTCACCATCGCCGCCGACCTCGCACTCAACAACGTGCTCGCCGACGTAAGGGCCCCGTCATGACAGAGAAGTACATCACCCCGCAACTCGGCTCGGTGATCGCCTCCCGCCGCAAGCCCGGCGTGACGTTCTGGAACCGGCTCGAGGGACGGCCCCGCACCCGCGCCTTCGACCGCGCGCTGCGGGCGGAGGTGCGCGACGCGCTCTGGATGCTGACCCGCCAGTGGCAGGTCGGCGAGCTGCGCGGCGAGGACGCCGGCTCCCCCATCCAGGCGAAGGTGCGCGTCGACACCACGCCGGTACGGGCGTTCCGCGCCCCCGGCGCCGACAGGACGGTCTCCGACCTGCCGCCCCAGGCGCAGGTGGAACGGCTGCCCCTGCCCGTCGACACCCCGCTCGACCTGCGCCTACTGATGGGCAGGTACTGGTTGAAGCTGCTCGCCACGGTACGCCCGGCCGCGGCCGGTGCCTACCGGGCCGCCTACCCCGTGCCCCGGCCCGACCCCGTGCGGGACACCGGGATCTGCGCCCACCCCCCGGTCTGGTCCGCCCACCGGGCCGCCGCGAACCGGCTGATGGACGGCGCCGCCCTCTACCTGTCGATCGTGTCCGGCACCCCCGCCTCGACCGGAATCGACGGGGTCGCCGGCGCCGAGCCCGAGGTCGACGCGCTCGGCGTGCGCTTCGCGGCCTGGTTCGACCGTCTGATCAGCCGGCCCGGGGAGGTCTCCGCCTGGCGGCCGGAACGGATGGAGTACGGCTTCCACGCCGACGCCGGAACCCGTGACACCCCGGCCGGCCTGGTCGCCGAGGAGTACTTCCACGGCCGGATCGACTGGCACACCCTCGACGCCGCCCCCACCCCGCCGAACCCGGGCGACGACGAGACGGCGACGACCCGGCACGTGCTCACCACGCTGCCCACCGCCGCGTCGTTCAACGGCATGCCGAACACCCGCTGGTGGGCCTTCGAGGACGGCGACACGAACTTCGGCGGCATCCGGCCCGACACCACCGACCTGGGCACGCTGATGCTCATCGAGTTCGGGCTGGTCTACGCGAACGACTGGTTCGTCGTCCCGTTCACCGTTCCGGTCGGCACCGTGGCGAGCGTGCGCGGCCTCGTCGTGACCGACGTGTTCGGAGAGCGCACCTGGATCGAACCGGCCGTGTCCGAGGACTGGAAACTGTTCAGGACCAGCGTGGCCGGCGGCGCTGGAGGTGTCGCCGGCCACGATCTCACCGTCCTCGACACGGCCGACCACCTCCAGGAGAGCGCGCCCCTGGACGAGGTCGTGTTCGTCCGCGACGAGATGGCCAACCTCGTGTGGGCCGTCGAGAGGACCGTCCCCTCCCCCGCCGGGGGCGGCATGCCGGGGGCGGAGGCCGGCCACGAGCTGCGTGACTTCCTGCTGCGCGACTTCGAGCGCCGTCACGGGCACTCTCCCACGCCACCGCCTCCGGCCGAGGGCACCCACGTCCGGTACGAGGTGATGACCTCGGTGCCGGAGAACTGGATCCCGATGATCCCGATGCACCGCCCCGGCGACAACCGCGAGATCCAGCTGCGGCGGGCCGCCATGCCCCGCACCTTCGACGGCGACCCGGCCCCGCCCGCCGCGGTGCGGCCGCGCACCTGGTTGCTGGGGGCACCCGGCCTGCACGTCCACGAGGAGGAGGTGCCCCGGGCGGGCATCCGGGTGACGCGAACCTACCGGCGCACCCGCGACCGGCGAGGCCGGGTGCATGTCTGGCTCGGCGCGACCAAGCGGACCGGTCGCGGCGAGGCCTCCAGCGGGCTGGTCTTCGACCGGATCGCCGACCACCCCTCGCGGAGGTCGTGACCTCCGGGCGGCCCGGTGCCGCCCCGGCTCGACACCGCCTCGGCCCGGCGCCGGGAGTCCTATGCTGTCCGACCATGCGCCTCCACGCCGCCGCCCTCACCCGGTGGGTCCTCCTGGTGACCGTGTGCCTCACCGTCCTGCCGTCCGGGGTCGCGCGGGCCGCCCCGCCCAAGAGCCCGCTGCTGACGAGCGGGAAGCTGGCGGCCACCTCCTGCCGGGAACCACCCATCGTCGACAGGGGCGTGCCGATGATGCGCGAGTACCTGACGGCGGCCCTGGGGTGCCTGAACACCTCGTGGTCCGCCCACTTCGCCCGCGCCGGGCTGGGATTCCGCAGGCCGGCGGTCCGCTTCTACGAGGAACCGGCGCGGCGCGTGTGCGGGGTGCGCTGGCCCGTCAACGCGGACGCCTTCTACTGCACCGAACGGGCCACGCTGGTCTTCCCGCTCACCGGCCACTGGATCGAGAACCGGACCGACCTGTACCCCCTCAAGGTGGCGGCCCACGAGTACGGCCACCACCTGCAGAGCCTCACCGGCGTCAGGGACCGCTACGAGACCCTCGCCCGCGCCGACCGTCCCCGCCAGGCCGAACTCGGCCGCCGCTACGAGCTCCAGGCCGACTGCCTGGCGGGCGTGTTCCTGGGCAGCGTACGAGGCTCGCTGCCCCGTACCGAACAGGACTGGGAGGCGCTTTCCGGCGCGCTCCGCGCCGGCGGCGACGAGGGCAGCCACCATACCCACGGCACCGGCGCCAACCGGCTCCGCTGGTTCGAACGCGGCTTTCGGGCGGTCTCCCCCGCCGCCTGCGACACGTGGACCGCCCCGCCGTCCCGGGTGTCCTGACCCGCGTGGGAGGGCGGCTGCGGGCCCGCGTCCCGGCGTCGCGTGCGGCCGCGGGGCCGGGGAGCGCGGAATCGGCCACCGGGAGGACCGGACCAGCCGGTGCGCCGTCGGAGAACATGTCCTCAGCCCCCGAACGCGGAGCCGAGGAGACAGAGATGCGCGAGTCACACCATGATCGGGCCCCGGCGGCACCGCCGCTTCCGATCCTCCCGTCGCCCGGAGGCGGCGGCCCTCTCGGGAGGGTCTGATGGGGGCCCGGGACCACGAGCTGCTGCAGGCCGCCAGACACGTCGCCGTCGCGCTGGGCCTCACCCCCGCCGAGGTCATGCGGCGGGTCGTGGAGCTGGGGCGCGGCGACCGCGCCGACTGGGGCAGCGGCGAGCTCCTGCTGTTCGCGCTCGCCCAGCTGACGGCCGAGCGATCGTCTCCCTCCGGAGCGGGCGGGCGCGCCGAGACGATCGAGGACGTCGAGGCGCCGTGTCTCGGCGTCGTCCCGGCCGGCCGGCGGCGCGGCCGGGCCGCCGGCCCCGGAGCGGGGGGTGGCTGACCGGCGTACCGGCGATCGGCGAGGCCGGTGCCCTCAGGCGAGCCGGTACGTTCAGAGGGACCGGTACATGATGTGCAGCCCGACGTAGCCCTTGACCGGGTGGTCGAAGCCCTCCGGCAGGGTCGCCAGCACTTCGAAACCGAGTGAGCGCCACAGTCCCACCGCCCGGGTGTTGGTCTCCACGACGGCGTTGAACTGCATCGCCCGGTAGCCCTCGGCGCGCGCCCAGTCCAGGGCGTGCTCGCCCAGCGCCCGCCCGACGCCGCGTCCGGCGTGATCGGGGTGGACCATGAAGCTCGCACTGGAGATGTGTGAGGCGGGCCCCATGTGATTGGGATTCATCTTGGCCGTGCCCAGGACGGTCCCACCGGTGTCGACGGCGACGACCGTGCGTCCCGGATGCTCGAGAAGCCACATCGCACGGGCGCGCTCCTCGCTGACGTCGCGATCCCAGGTGAAGGTCTCACCGGCCGCCACGATCCGACGCAGGAAAGGCCAGATCAGCGGCCAGTCGGCGGACGTCGCGTCTCTGATCAGCATGACGTCCAGCATGCTGGCCGGGGTGACGGGCCGCAAACCGTTTCCACAGGGAGCTTCGCCGACACTGCCCGACCGCACGGAATCGGTAAAGCGCGCCGAGAAGATCTTGAAGGAGAGCGGCGTCACCGTACGGAGTGACAGCGGAGTGATCGGGCATCTTCCAGGTGGGGAGCCCGGCCACGCAGGCTCTGTCCCGACGCCATGGCGCCCCCTAAAACCGTCCAGTGAACGACGTTTCCAGGAGAAGCCGATGGCTCCCGAACCCAGCCAGCCCGTCACCGATGACAGCATCGTCGTCCGCCAGCTCAGCCACTACCAGTTCAGCTGGATCGCCGGCGAGCCGGGCCGGCCCGGCAGCTACACCTTGCAACTCGTCCTGGACCAGGGGGCCTGGGAAGAGGTGCTGACGCTGGATCCCGACGACGCCGACAATCTTCAAGAACTGTTGTCCAGCGCCGGGACCGTCTTCTATGACGTCCGGCGGCGCACCCTGATGTTCGGCACCACCCCTGTCGGCCGCAGCTGACATCCCGGGCGGCGCGCGAGTGCAAGCCCTCACTTCCTCGGTATCGAAAATCTGTAGTGACTGAAGTAGACATCCGCGGGTGGTGGGGATAGAGTTCCTGACATCGCAAGGAACGGTTCCACGAGGGCAGAGCAGGACGTAGGCATCACGACGAACTGCCCGGACGAGCGTGGACAGCTGGACGACAAAGACGAAGCAGTGAAGAGGGGCAGCGGGTCGGACGTGCCAGGACCGGTAGCAGGCGAAAGGGTCCCGGCCGTGGACGCGCTGCCACAGCGGTAACGGAAAAAGCACCAACGTCGGACGTGCCAGGGCCGAAGCAGCGGAAGGGTCCCGGCCGTGGACGCGCAGCCGCGGCGAACAGCGAACGAGCAGAAGGTCGGACGTGCCGGGACCGGTAGCAGGCGAAAGGGTCCCGGCCGTGGACGCGCTGCCACAGCGGTAACGAGGTACGACGTCGGACGTGCCGGGACCGGCACAGCAGGTCAAGGGTTCCGGCCGTGGACGCGCAGCTGCGGTGATCAGTGATGCATGAGGTCGAAGAAGCAGAGATAGCGAAGGGAGTGTTGAACGCCATCAGGATCGCCCGTTGACGGCTGATGTTCCGCCGCACGGGTACCGCAGTCCCACGGATTGGAAGGTGGTCTACGGTCACGCACACGCGATCCCCGCATCCCCGTCCCCATCGGGCGGCCGGTGCGGAAGAAACGGATCGGCCCCAGGGCCGATAGATGGTGTTGAACCTCGTGGGCCCCGGCGCATCAAGGCGCCGGGGCCCCTGTCGGCATTTCGGGAAGGTTGTATGGATCGAACACCGTTGGCGTCGGCCGTCCGCTCGGAGCCCAGGCTCCGCGACACCGCCGACAAGGCTGAACCGGCCGGCGAGGCCGACATCGCGGGCAGAGCCGACGGGCTCCCCGCCACCCCGGGTGACGTCTCCGGTCACCGGTTCGACGACGAGGACTACCCCGCCTACAGCATGGGCCGGGCCGCCGAGATGGTCGGCGTCACCCCGGCGTTCCTGCGCAGCCTGGGCACCGCCAAGCTGATCGAGCCGCAGCGCTCCGAGGGCGGCCACCGCCGCTACTCGCGCTACCAGCTACGCCTGGCCGCCCGCGCTCGCGAACTGGTCGACCAGGGCACCGCGCTGGAGGCGGCCTGCCGCATCATCATCCTGGAGGACCAGCTCGCCGAGGCCCTGCGCATCAACACCGAGCTCAAGCAAGCCCACGACCACCGACGATCCGACAGCACCGACCGCATCTCCGCGTGAGACCGGTGACCGGTGCCCCAGCGGCACCGGTCCGGGTCCGGTCGCCGGCCCGGGTCACCTGGTCGGCCCCACCGGATCACCAGGACGCCGGCCGGGAAGCGATTCCGGCTGTTCCGCCCGATGGCTAGAGGTCGATCTGGTAGAGGATGAACCCCCTGTTCACGCCGACCTTGTCGTAGAGCCGCCGGGCGGCGGTGTTCGTCTCCTGGGTGGACCAGTAGACCCTGCTGCAGTCGCGGGCGCGTGCCCACTCGGTCACTTCATCGATCAGTGCCCGCCCCGCCCCCTTGCCCCGGGCCTGCGGTGCGGTGAACAGGTCCTGCAGGTAGCACACGTCCAGCGCCGTGGTGCTGGAGTGGATGAGGAAGTGCGCGATGCCGACCAGCTCGCCGTTGAGCTTCGCGCCGAGGGCGTGCATCCGGATGTCCTCCCGGAACTCGTCCCAGGCACGGTCGTACAGTTGGGGCGTGAGCGTGCGCTCGTAGAAGTCGTTGTAGCCGCGGAACAGGGTTTCCCATTGAGGGCGGTCCGAAGAGGTGAGCTTGCCGATCCTGAGCATGCGATGTCCTCCGAGCGACGGTCGGGAGTTCAGCCCCTATGTCCCCCGTGGGGACCACCCCGAACGTTGACCGGGTGTCGCTTCCCGACAACCTGCCACCGCTTGCCGTCCCCCCGGACCACATCCCGGAATCCTCCGGCCGGCGACGGCCCCGGTGTCCCCGGGGCCGTTCGCGGTTTCCGCCGGGCCCGTTCACCGGTCACCGGTACGGCTGCCACCTGACCGTCTGGTCGCGGGACCTGAAGCTGCGCATGCGGTGTTCCCACTGCGGCCGGATGCCCGGGTTGCTGCGCAGGACGGGCACGACGCTGGTGACCAGCTTCAGCTCGCGGAGGCGGCGCAGCACCGGGAAACCCGGCCAGCGGGTGACGTCGAAGCCGTAGCCCTCGGCGAGCGGCGTGTGCTCGTCCCAGGGATAGTCCATCCGCAGGCGTCCGACCGCGACGGGAGCCAGGTCCCACTCGCGCGGGCCGATCGCCGTGCTGTCGAAGTCGCACAGCACCGGCCCCGCGGGACCGGCGATGACGTTGCCCATGAACACGTCGCCGTGGATGACCCCGGCGGGGAGCACGTAGTCGAGTGCGGCGAGCCGCTCCTCGATCTCGTCGCACTCGTCGAGCAGGAAGGCGTGGTCGCCCGGGGGCAGGTCCTCCGGCTCGTCGAGCCGCTGGCGGACCTCGGTCATCGGGGCCCACTCCGGCAGGTCCACCGGCGGGTCCGCGAGCGTGTGAAGCCGCCTGAGCATGGCGGCCAGGTCACCGCCGCCGGGGCGCGGCCCCACCTCGGGGGTGTTCTCCCACAGGGTGACCAGGTGGCCCTCCACCTGGAGCGGCTGCTCGCAGCCGGGCAGCAGCCGCACCGCGGGGAAGTCGTGGTCGGCCAGCCAGCGGGCGACCCGCACCACCGTCGGCACGCGGGAGCGGGCGGCCGAGGAACCGGCGACCCGCACCACGACGGACGCCCGCCGCAGGCGGAAGACGGCGTTGTTGGTGAACTTGATCAGCTCGGCGTCACCGGGCACGAGCCCCGCCCGGGCGCAGACCGACGCCAGCAGCGAGTGGAGCCGGTCGCGGGTGAGCCCGCCGGCGTGGTCGGTGGTCATCGTCATGCGGCGCGCACCGCCGAGATCCGCCGGGCGAGGTCCTGCGCGTCGCCGCTGTGCGCCCGCATCATGGCGACGGCCTGCAGCGGCGCGAGGCGGTCGCTGATCCTCACCGAACGGATCTCGGTCGCCAGGGTGACGGCCTCGTCGCCGTTGGCGAGCCCCGAGGTCATGTCACCGGCTCTGAGCTGCACCGTCGCGAGGGCCGTCAGCTCGAAGGCCCTGCTTCTGGCCATGCTCGGATCGCGCTGCCCGAGCGCGTCGGTGAGGAACCGCTCGGCGATGCCGAGGTGACTGTCGAGATGGGTCACGGCGAGGTCGGCGTGGACCATGCCGCTCGTGGCGTCGAGGTCGGCGGTGCCGAAGAAGCTCACCCAGGCGGGTGACTCGCGGTCGCGGGCGCGGGCCAGCTCGTCACTCGCCCTGTTGATCGACTTGAGGGCGAGGTCGCTGTCGCCCAGCAGCGCGTAGGCCCACGCCTCGTTGGCGAAGAGCATCGCCACGGTCCGCTCGCAGCTGGCGTCCTGCGCGCAGATCTGCCCGAGCTGGAAGAACCGCAGCGCGTCCAGGATGCGGTCGCAGTGGAGGTGGACACGTCCCATCCGGTAAAGGACGTTGGCCGCGAGCGAGGAGTTCCTCGCGTACTTGGCCTGCTCCAGCGCGCGGGCCAGGTGACCTCTGGCCGCCCCGTACAGGCCGACGTCGAAGGAGGTCCAGCCCGCGAGGTTGTGCTGGTCGGCCAGCGCCTGGTGCAGCCGCAGGGTGACCGACTCCGGGCACGCGGCCCGCAGCAGCCGCTGCGACCAGGTCAGCTGCGCCACCACCGCGTCGCGGCAGACACCGCCCCCGTGCCGGTAGTCCAGGGCGCGCAGCGTGCGGGTCACCGCCTCGATCTGCTCGACGTCGGCCATGCCGATGCGGTACGGGACGGGGGTCTCCGTGGGCGTCAGCGGCTCGGCCCACTCCTCGGCGTCCCCGACCGTCGCGCCGATGGTCACCTGCGCGGCGTGCGCGAGGAGGCGGCGCACCTGCTCGTCCTCCCCGGGGTCGTCGCGGTGGTCGTCCGCCGCCGTACCGGCCAGCGCCGCGGAGGAGGCGTCGTAGGCCAGCCCCATGTAGCCGCGCGGGATTCCCAGACCGTCGGCGATCCGGCCGAGCACCTCGTACGCCATCACCTGGCGGCCCTTGAGGATTTCGGAGATCTCCGACTGGGACTGGGCCGTGAGGGCGGCGATGTGACGCTGGGAGACCCCGATCCGCTGGAGTAACCGGTATACGGTGGCCATGTCGCGGACGGCCAGAGCCTGGCGCATCTGCGGGCGTTCCCAGAGCGCGGGGTCGATTTCCTGCGCGTTCCCACTGCTGACGTTCATGCCGACCTTCCCGGCCGAATTCCCCTGACGGGTTGCCTTGACGGGTTCCCTGACGCCAAGGTAACCGGCGACCCGGCACCGCCGAAGCCGTATCGGTACGACCGATCATGCAAGGTGATCGGTCTCGCCTATCACCGGACCGATCTGCGGACAGTATTGGCCCTGCGACTCTCCGTATATCGGTCTTGTCCCGCACCATGGGTAATTCAGACCAGCGAGCGGCCGGAAAGCCCCGGCGGCACCGTGTCCCTGGTGCCCTACGCGATAGGAGCGACGATGCTCATCGAGCACGCTCAGGCTCTGGAGTTCGGCGTGCACGGTGGAATCCGCGGCCGCTTCCGGATGACCGCCTGGCGCCTTCCCCAGGGCAACGCCGCCCGCCGCGCCCGCGAGCTGCTGCGCGACCTGCTGTCCCGGCCGCCTTTCGCCGCCCACGAGGTGGCCGAGATGGAGGTCGTGGTCGCCGAGCTGGCCACCAACGCCAGCAGCTACGCCCCGGGCCCGTACGAACTTCGGATTCTGCACGACGGCGATCTGCCGATCAGGGCCGAGGTGGCCGACGCCGGCGGCGGGGTCCCGCTGATCGAACGCCTGTTGCACCGCCCGTTCACCGCGCCCGGCCGCGTGGACGATCTGGAGCTCGGCGGGCGGGGGCTGCGGATCGTCGACGAGTTCACCGCGGGCCGCTGCGGGGCGCACTGGACGCGGCTGTGCGGCACCGGGCAGATCGGGACCGGCGTCTGGTTCGACCTGCCCGCGCGCCGCCCCCGGACGTAGCCCTTCACGCCTCCACGCACCCTGAAAAGCACCCCGGGCACCGCTCACCGGCATCGCTTCCGCACCCCCGGACACACCCGCCGCCCCCGCTCACCGGCACGCCCCGGACGTACCCCGGACACCGCTTCCACGCCCCGCCTCACACCCCGTCCCCGTACCGCCACCTCCCCGGCGGTGTGGTATTAATTAAATGACCAAATGAGGACATTTGGTCAAATTTACGGGAAATGGTGGGGACCATGAAGCCGGAGGGCAGGAAGGCGGGTCGACCGCCACAGGACGCCTCGCACCGGCTCGCACGGGCGCACCGCATCCTGGACACCGCCGCCGACCTCGTCCTGCGCTGGGGGTACGACAAGACCACCGTCGAGGACATCGCCCGGCGGACCGGGGTCGCCAAGGGCACGATCTACCTGCACTGGAAGACGCGCGAGGAGTTGTTCGCCGCGCTGGTGCGCCGTGAGCGGGTCGAGATGATCACCGAGGTGCGGCGGCGGCTCGGGGACGGCCCGGCCACCCTCCGCGACCTGCTCAGGTCGCTCGCCTCGGAGGTTCTCGGCAGGCCCCTGATGCGGGCGAGCATCCTGGGCGACTCGGAGGTGCTGGGCAGGCTCACGCGCCAGAAGCGGGACGGCGCGGCCGGCGCCGAGCTGGGCGGCGACTTCCAGGCCTACCTCGGCACGCTGCGGGAACACGGCGCGCTGCGGAGCGACCTGTCGCCCGCCGAGCACGTGACCATGCTCGTCTCCGTCCTGTACGGGTTCCTGCTCGTCTCGCCGATGATGCCGGGCGGGTACAGACCGTCCGACGAGCGGCTGGCGGAGCTGATCGCCGACGCCGGCGGCAGCGCGACGGAGAACGCGGGCCCGCTCCCCGCCGGCGTCACCCGGGTGGTGACGCGGGCCACCCTGGAGTACGTCGACGCCACCGTGGAGGCCGCGCAACGAAAACTGCGCGTCTCCCTGGGCCTCGAGAAGAACGGGAGGTCCGGGGAGTCCGGGAAGTTCGAGAAGTCAGAGAAGTTCGAGGAGAACACGCGGTGAAGACCCTCCCCCTGGACGACGAAGCGGCCGACCTCGCGCTGGCGGGCGGCAAGGGAGCCTCACTGGCCCGGCTGGCCCGCGCGGGCCTGCCGGTTCCCGGCGGTTTCCACGTCACCACGGACGCCTACCGCGACTTCGTCTCGCGCGACGGCCTCAACGAGCAGATCATGGAGGCCGTCTCCGGCATGCCCCCGGAGCAGGCGTCGCCGCGGATCGCGGCACTGTTCTCGGAACGGGAGATACCGGCGGAGACCGCCGCCGAGATCCGCGCGGCCCACGCGAGGCTCGGCGAGGACGTGCCGGTCGCCGTACGCTCGTCGGCGACCGCGGAGGACCTCCCCGACATGTCGTTCGCCGGACAGCAGGACACCTACCTCAACATCCGGGGCGACGGCCTGCTGGACGCGGTCCGGCGCTGCTGGGCCTCGCTGTGGACCGCGCGCGCCATCGCCTACCGGGCCGCGAACGGCGTGCCGCAGGACGACGTGACGCTGGCCGTGGTGGTCCAGGAACTGGTGGCCGCCGACGCCGCGGGCGTCCTGTTCACCGCGAACCCGGTCACCGGCGCGCGCGACCAGATCGTGATCAACGCCTCGTGGGGCCTGGGCGAGGCCGTCGTCGGCGGGCAGGTGACACCCGACACCGTCATCGTCGCCAGAACCGGCGGCGGAAAAGACGAGGACGACGAGCACGACGAGAACAGCGGCATCGGCGACATCGTCGAGGAACACGTCGGCGACAAGACCGTCATGACGGTGCGCACCCCCGGCGGCACGCGTGAGGCACCCGTGCCCGAGGACCTGCGCCACCGGCCCGTACTCGACCCGGCCCAGGTCACCCGGCTCGCGCGGCTCGCGACGGAGATCGAGGAACTGTACGGGACGCCCATGGACGTGGAGTGGGTCAGGCGCGAGGGGACGTTCCTCATCGTGCAGGCCCGCCCGATCACCCGGCTCAGGCAGCGGGTCGAGGAGTGGAACGACAGCCTGACCGGCGACTACCTGTGGACCGGCGCCAACCTCGGCGAGGCCATCCCCGACGTGATGACGCCGTCCACGTGGTCACTCGTCCAGATCTTCATCGGGGAGGCGATGTCGACGTCGGCGCTGCCGGGCTTCACCATGGTCGGCAACATCGGCGGCCGCTTCTACATGAACCTGAGCGTCGTGTTCTCGGTGGCGCGCGCTCTGGGCATGCGCAGGCGGCTCGGCGCGGTCGAGCAGGTCTTCGGCAGGCTGCCGCGTGACCTGGACGTACCGCTGCTTCCCGCCTCACGCCGGCAGATCATCAGAAGCGTGCTGCCGCTCGCCTTCACCCTGCGCAGGCGGATCGCGGCCAACGCGGAAAGGATGCCCGGTTTCCTCGCCACGGCGCGGCGGCGATGCGAGGAACTGCGCGGGCGGATCGCCGCGACCGCGACCACGGGCGAGCTGGCCGGGCTGTGGGAGGCCGAGCTGCTCCCGTACTTCGTCGAGGCCTGCCAGACCCTGGAGGCCGCCGGGCGACAGGGCGGCAACACCCTGGTCATGACCCGCGCCAGGCTGCGCGAGATGGTGGGCGAGAGGGACGCCGAGGCCATACTCACCGGCGCCAACGCCGACGGGGAACTCGCCAGCCTCGGGACGATCGTCGGCCTGGAGAAGCTCGCCGCGAAGGAGATCGACAGGGAGACGTTCGCCCGCCTCTACGGGCACCGGGGCGCGCACGAGTTCGAGGTCTCCATCCCCCGGCCCGGCGAGGACCCGCGGTGGATCGACGCGCAGCTCGCGGCCGTTTCCGAGAGCGGCGGGCACACCGGCGCGCTGCTCGACCACCAGCGGGAGGCGCGTGAGGCGGCCTGGAGGCGCTTCGAGGAGCGTTACCCCCGCAAGGCGGCTAAAACCCGCCTGCGGGTGGCGAGGTGGAACGCGATCGTCCGTGACCGGGAGTCGGCCCGCTCGGAGGTGATTCGCGCCTTCTGGGCGTTGCGCTCCTTCGTCCTGCGGGCCGGGGAGCTCACCGGCCACGGTGACGACCTGTTCTTCCTGTCGATCCAGGAGATCCTCGCCGTCCTGCGCGGCGACGACGTACCGGCGGAGAAGGTGGCGGTCCGGCGGGCGACGTACGAGCGGTACGCGGCCCTGCCCGCCTATCCCACGCTGATCGTCGGCCGGTTCGACCCGGAGCGATGGGCCGCCGATCCCGGACGGCGCGGGGACATCTTCGACGCCAGGGGTGGCGGCGCCCCGGTGAGCGACACCGTGACCGGCTTCCCCGGAGCGCCGGGCGTCGTCGAGGGCGTGGTCCGCGTCATCGCGGGTCCCGAGGACGGCGACAGGCTCGCCCCCGGCGAGATCCTCGTGACGACGCTGACCAACATCGGCTGGACGCCGATGTTCCCCCGCGCCGCCGCCGTGGTGACCGACATGGGCGCCCCCCTGTCACACGCCTCGATCGTCGCCCGCGAGCTCGGCATCCCGGCCGTGGTCGGTACCGGCAACGCGACCATGCGCCTGCGCGACGGCGACCGGATCAGGGTCGACGGCGAGCGCGGCACGGTCGAGCTGCTGGAGCGGTGATCCCCCGGCCCGCGCACCGGATCACGGGCTCTGAGGCTGCGCGGGCCGGCCCTCGCGGTACATCCGCGGGGGCTTGTTGCCGGCGTACTGGCCGCCGTCGACGGGCAGGACCACCCCGGTGATGAAGGACGCCCGGTCGGAGCAGAGCCACACGACGGCGTCGGCGACCTCCTCGGCCCGGCCGACGCGGCGCATGGGGGTGGCGAGACCGGCCATGCGCTGGGCCTCCTCGCCCGCGGCCCTGAGGTGGTGGGTGAGGATCGGCCCCGGGGCCACGACGTTGACCCGGATCCCCTGGTCGGCGTAGTCGAGCGCGGCGACCTGGGTCAGGCCGATGATCCCCGCCTTGCCGGCCACGTAGGCGGCGAGATTGGCGGTGCCCCGCATCCCGGCGATGGACGCCATGTTGACGATCGCGCCGCCGCCCGAGCCGAGCATCGCCTGGACCTGGTACTTCATCCCGAGGAACGTGCCCCGGACGTTGGTGCGGATCCCCCGGTCGAAGTCGTCGGGGTCGATGTCGGCCAGTGGCGCGGGCAGGGGCCCGTCGGTGGCGTTGTTGAAGGCGGCGTCCAGGCGGCCGAACGTGTCCAGCGCGTGCCGGACGAGCCGCTCGGACGACGCGGCGTCACCGACGTCGACGGGCACCGCCAGCGCCCGGCCTCCCTCGGCGCGGATGGACTCGGCGACGGATTCCACCGCCCGCTCGTCGCGGGCTCCCAGCACGACGGCGGCACCGGCACGGGCGAAGGCCCGCGCGGTGACGGCGCCGATCCCGCGGCTGGCTCCGGCGACGAGCGCGACCCTGCCGTCGAGCGGGCGGTCTCCGGTCGGGTGTGTCGTGGCGGTCATGGCGTGCTCCCCGTGGAAAAGGCCCTCGCGTGCTCCCGGCAAGGGGCGAGGGGCGAGGCGTGATGGGCGAGGTGGACGGCCGCGCCCCGGCGGCCCGTCCCGCCAAAAGATAGATGTCTAATAATTAGACGTCAAATGATTAGAGCGCGATGTTACCGTGGGCCAATGCCGCCGCCCTTCAGGCCGCCGATCGGCCTGCACCTGACCCGTACCGCCAAGTCCGTCAGCCGCGCCTTCGACGAAACGCTGGCCGCGGCGGGCGGGTCGTTGCCGGTGTGGCTGATCCTCATCTCCCTCAAGACCCGCCGGCTGGGCAACCAGCGCGAGCTCGCCGACGCGGTCGGCATCCAGGGGGCCACGCTGACCCACCACCTCAACGCGATGGAGAGCACGGGCCTGCTCACCCGCCGCCGCGACCCGGCCAACCGGCGCGCCCACATGGTGGAGTTCACGCAGGAGGGAGAGGCCCTGTTCCACCGGCTACGGGAGGCGGCGACGGCCTTCGACCGGCGGCTGCGCGCGGACCTGGACGAGGAGGACGTCGCCGCCTTCGAGCGAGTGCTCGCGACGATGGCGAACAACGTGCGGGACGCCCCCGACACCCCCGGCACCCCCGGCATCCCCGACATCCCCGACATCCCCGACGGCGGTCGCGGGGCGGCGGGCTGACCGGCCGCGGCGGAAAACCCAGCGGTGCGAGACGGTCTGCTCTGTTAGCGTTGACGGAAATCCGCCGGGCGAGGTCCGGCGACGAACGTGGAGGAAGCCATGGCTGCCCGGGATCTGACACCGGGCCACCGCATCGCACCGGCCGTTCCGGCGCGGTGACGACCGAGACCGACGCCTGAGACGCCCGAGTGGCGTCCGAGTGGCGATCGACCTTCTCCCGTGGTGCCCCGGTGATGTCGCGATCATGTTGACGCACGACACCATTGGAGCTCTTCCATGTCACACGACACCTCATCCACCTGGTACGCGAACTTCTTCACCGAACTTCCCAACGAGTTCTGGCGGCGCGCGGCGACGCCGGAATCCACCGAGGCGGACGTCGACTTCGTCGAACGTCACCTCGGCCTGCGCCCCCGGGCCCGCATCCTCGACGTGCCCTGCGGCAGCGGCAGGCACACGCTGGCCCTCGCCGCGCGTGGCCACCGCCTGACCGGCGTGGACATCTCGGCCGAGGCCGTCGGGTACGCCCGGCGGGCCGCCGCCGACGCCGGGCTCGACGTCGATCTCGGCATCGCCGACATGCGGGACATCCCGCGTGACGGCTCGTTCGACGCCGCCGTCTGCATGGGCAACAGCTTCGGCTACCTCGAACCCGAGGAAACCCGCGAGTTCGTCGCCGCCCTGGCGGACGCGGTCCGGCCGGGCGGAGGGCTGGTGGTCGACTTCAATGCGACGGCCGAGTCCGTCCTGCCCGGCTACCTGGGTGAACCACGCCGGATGCGGACGGGCGACATCACCGTCACGGCGACGACAGGGTACGACGTCGCCCGCAGCCGCCTGATCAGTGGATACCACTTCACCCGGGGTGCGGAGGAGCTCGAGGTCACCGCGATCCACCACGTCTACACCAGCGCCCACCTGGGCCAGATCCTCACCGACGGCGGGTTCACCGGCGTCGAACGGTTCGGCGGGCCTGACGGCTCGCCCTTCGAGATCGGTGCCGGACGGTTGCTGCTCACCGCGCGCCGGGCGGAAGGCCCGCCCCCGGCGGGAACGTGAGCACCGGCCACGCGGGCTCCCGGCGCGAGCCGCACCCCGGGCACCGTGTCCTGACCCGCGTCTGAGACGGCCCCCACCGCCCGCCGCCTCCGGAAATCGGTTCCTCTCCGGTTTTCCGGTCTTCCGGCGGCGGGCGGCGGGCGGCGGGGGCGATCACGGCTCAGGCGCGGGTGACGCGCTCCCGGCGTACGGCCAGACCGGTGAAGCGACCCGTCACGTGGCACGGCTGCGGCGTCCCGGAACGGCGAGGAGCGGAACCGCCGCGGGTCCGGGGCGGAACGCCGGGGAACACGTCAGAGCACGGGAAACCGGGGAAGGACCCGATACGAGAAGACGAACCGCCGAGGAAGGCCATGGCTCATGAGGATCACGCTGGTCCAGGGGGACATCACCACGCAGGACGTCGACGCCGTCGTCAACGCCGCCAACTCCTCGCTCCTGGGCGGCGGCGGGGTCGACGGGGCCATCCACCGGCGCGGCGGCCCCGCCGTCCTCGCCGAATGCCGAGACCTGCGCGCCTCCCGGTACGGCAAGGGACTCCCCACCGGGCAGGCCGTGGCCACCACCGCGGGAGACCTCCCGGCCCGCTGGGTCATCCACACCGTCGGCCCCGTCCACTCCCGCACCGAGGACCGCACGCACCTGCTGGCCTCCTGCTACCGCGAATCCCTCCGCGTCGCCGACGAACTCGGCGCCACCAGCGTCGCCTTTCCCGCCGTGTCGGCGGGAGTCTACGGCTGGCCGATGGACGACGCCGCCCGCATCGCCGTCGGCACCGTACGGGCCACTCCGACAAAGGTGACGGACCTGCGGTTCGTCCTGTTCACCCCGGAGGCCCACGCCGCCTTCGAAAAGGCCCTCGACATCACGGGATCGTGAGCCGCCTCCGGCCGAACGAGCCCGGGGTCCGGCACCGGCTCGCCGGGAGACTCGCCGGTCGCCGTCTCCCGGCGTCCTCCGGCCCCGCAATGCACCGACATACTCCGCGGTGCCCCGGCATGCACCGGCGCGCACCGGCGGACGGCCCGGTCGTCAGGCCGGTTCGTCGCCGAGCGCTCCCTCCAGGCCCGTATCGCCGTCCGGACGGGGCATCGCGGGACGGCGTCCCGGCAGGAACCGCCGACCGGCCCCGCGGCGTGCCCGCGGAGCGAGGGCGAAGGACCCGGTGAACCAGGCGGCGAGCAGCGCGCGATCGATCAGCGTCAGGTCGGTGCCCGCCGCGCACTCCCTGGCCGGAGCCGTGAAGGTCGACGAGGTGACGAGCACGCCGCGGTGGCCGGGATAGGCGTGGAGCGCGCCGAGAAGGTCGCGGATCTGGGGTGAGCCCACCGAGGCGCCCCAGCGCTTGCACTGGATGACGAAGCGTTCGCCGCCGGGCGCGGTCGCGACGACGTCGACGCCGCCGTCACCGCTGCCGCCGATCCTGCGCACCCCGCGGAAGCCCTCGCGCCGCAGCAGGGTCTCGACGAGGGCTTCGAACCGGTCACCGGTCATGCGGTCGACGCGTTCGAGGCGCGCGTTGTCCTCCAGCCATTCCCGCTCCCGGGCCTCGATCGCCCGATGGCGGAGCAGGAGCGCCCCTGCCAGACCCGCGATCAGCACGACCGTACCGCCGATCACCAGCGGCCAGTTGGCGACGACGACGTCGGCGAGCCACACGGCGGCCACGAAGAAGGCCACGGCCGCGATCGCCCACAGCGACCGGTCGCCGTCGCCCTCGCGCCGGCGCGGCCTCCGCCCGCCGGACGCCCGCCGTCGTACCGCCTTGGCGGGTGTCCGTCGCCGTGCCATCGCGCACCTCCGGGGGACGAGGGTGGAACGTTGCCGCTGACCCTTGTGACTCTGACAACGGGCACCGACAGTTTCCAGGGCGACGTGCTTCGGCGTGACCGGCGAACGCGAAGGGAGGGCCGGGCGACGGCGCCTCAGCTCGCCCGGTGACGGCAGCACACGACCAGGTCCACGGCCTGCCGCATCGCGTTCCGCACCCCTTCGGGCGAGTCGCCGCGCCGAAGGCTGGCCAGTGTCGCCGCGCTCACCGCGCCGACCATCGCGCCCACCAGGGCAGCGGCGGCAATCGGGTCCAGCTCGTCCGGATACGCCTGGTGCAGCGCCCGGGCCAGCTCGGTCTGCGCGGTGACATACCCCTGCAACAACCGCGCCCGCAACACCGGCGCCGACTCGGCCAGGCGGACCCGGAGCGCCGCGAGCCCGCTGGTCAGATCGCTGTCCCAGCTGTTGGCGATCATCTGTTCCATCGCCCGCGCGAGAACGCCGGGAAATCGCTCCTCGGCGCCGCGCTCGGCGACCGCCTGCAGCGCCAGATCGATCCGCACGTCGGCGTTGGCGAAGAGCACATCCTCCTTCGTCTGGAAGTGGAGGAAGAACGTACGGGTGGACACCTCCGCGGCCTCGGCGATCTCGGCCACCGTGACGTGTTCGAACCCCTTCTGCTCGAACAGGCGGACCGCCGCCTCGATCAGCGCCTGCCGTGTGCGCCGCTTCTTGCGCTCCCGCAACCCCGGGCTCTCCGTCATGACCCCAGCCTATTGCATTCCATGCATTGCTTCATGCAATGTATTAATGCATCGAGTGTATTGATTGAGAGGGAGTGGAGCACGTGGGGAGTCTGGACGGACGCGTCGTCCTCATCACCGGCGGCGGGCGCGGCATCGGGCGAGAAGAGGCGTTGTTCTTCGCGTCCGAGGGTGCCAGGGTCGTCGTCAACGACCCCGGCGTCGCCGTCGACGGCACGGGTGGCGACGGCGACGTGGCGGCCGCGGTGGTCGAGGAGATCATCGCCCGCGGCGGGCAGGCGGTCGCCAACACCGACAGCGTCGCCGACTGGCACGGCGCCCGGCGCATGGTGAACGCGGCCCTGCGGGCCTTCGGTGACCTCCACGTCGTCGTCAACAACGCGACCATCGAACGGAACCGCGGAATGGCCGACCTGACCGAGGAGGAGTTCGACGACGTCGTCGCCGTGAAGCTGAAAGGCACGTTCGCGGTCACTCGCTGGGCGGCCCGTCACTGGCGCGAACGGTTCGAGGCCGGCGACCGCGTCGACCGTGCCGTCGTCAACACCTCCTCGGGCTCGGGCCTGCTCAACCCGCTGCCCACGCAGGCCTCCTACGCCGCCGGGAACGCCGGAGTCGCGGCCATGACCATCGTCGGAGCTCTCGAACTCGGCCGGTACGGCGTGCGGGTCAACTGCGTCTCGCCCTCCATGGCACGCACCCGGCTCACCCTCCAGGTCCCCGGCATGCGCGAGGAGCCGCCGGCAGGACGGTTCGACCCGCTGCACCCCTCCACCAACGCGCCCGTCGCCGCCTACCTGGCCACCGCGGCGTGTCCGCTCACCGGTCAGGTGCTCTCCATCCGAGGCGGATCGGTCACGGTCAACCACGGATGGTCGCCTGGTGCGCACGTCCACAAGGACGGCCTGTGGACGGTCGACGAACTCGCCGAGCGGGTGAGGGAGCTGCCGGTGGTCGACCCCTTCGAAAAACTCGCCGACGCCCTCGGCCGCGCCCTCGGTCCCACCGGGCGTACGCAGCTCCAGCAGATGGTCGACGCCCTCCTCGATCAAGGAGCCCGTTCCGGCGGCACACCCGGATGACCGACGTCGGGGGACCCGCCTCCGGTCCCACCGCCCGCTGCCGGGCTGTCGCCGATCACGATCGTGACATCTCTTCCATGCGTGCCGGGAACCTCACACGTGCCGTGAGGAAGCGGGTGAGTCCTCACGGCACGCCTGGTCGACGTCCCCGACGCCGGCGAGGCGCTCCGCGATGTCGGCGACGAGTGCCGCCTCCGCGTCCATCGAGCAGAAGGGGCTCCCGGGGAAGGTCCGCAGCTCGAACCCGGAGCCCGCGACGCGGCTCCAGGCACGCATCTCCCCGTGGCTCACGTGCGGATCGTCCGTCCCCAGGTAGCCGATGATCGGAGCGGTGACCTGCGGGGTGAACGCGGGCCGGTAGGCGTGCAGGAGATCGTGGTCGGCCCGCAACGCGATCATCGCCAGGTCCATCAGCTCCGGGAGGCGCAGGAGCATCGGATTCGCGGCGGCGGCCTGCTCGGCGAGCCGGCAGTCGCCGACGGGGATCCTCCTCGCGTCGTCCGCGCACAGGTGCGGCGCCGCGTGCGCGGACACCAGCAGCGCCGCCGGGGAGATCCGGTACCGTCCGGCGAGCCTGACCGCGACCTCGTACGCGACCACGGCGCCCATGCCGTGCCCGAACAGGGCGAGCGGCCGGTCCGCCAGGGTGACCAGTGCCCGGCAGACGTGGTCGACGAGCGTCTCCATCCGGTCGATCGGCCGCTCGCTGACGCGGTTCTGCCTGCCGGGATAGCACACGGCGGAGAGCTCGACATCGGCGGGCAACCGGTCCTGCCACCCGCGGTAGGACATCGGGGCACCCCCGGCGTGGGGGAAGCAGACGAGGCGCGCGCGAGGCTCGGCGAGCGAGCACTCCCTGCGCAGCCACACGCGGGAGTCGGCCGGGATCGTCTCGGTCACGGGAGGTCGTTCCTTCCGGGGGTCGCGTACGGGCCGGCCGCCTCCGGTTCTCCCTCGCCCCCGGCCCGGGGGGTCGCGTCTCCGTGCGCGCGAGACTCCCCGCCCGCCGTGGGGGTCGCGGCGAGGTGACGCGGGCGGAGGGGCCGTGACCGGGCATCCGGCGCCGGGGCCCGCCGGGCGGGGTCCGTGTCCCCCGGCGGGCGGGAGGAGACGACGACCTGACCCAGCGAAAGGACGGCCAGGCACCTCTCGAAGAACGCCGGCCCCTCCTCGGGGCTCAGCCCTCCGGTGAGGCCCTCCCCGGTGAGCTCACGGTGGCGGCGTTCCGTGTCACGGGCCGTTCCCACGCCGTTCCACCGGTCCCAGTTGATCGACAGCACCGGTACGCCTCCGCCGTCGCGCCGCGCGCCGAGGGCGAACGTGTCGAGGAAGGCGTCGGCGGCCCCGTGGCAGGCGAGCCCGGGAGCCCCGGAGAACGACGCCAGCGAGGAGAACAGCACCACGAAATCGGGAAGCGCGCCCACCTCCCGCAGGACCGAGACCAGGGTGGCGGTCCCCTCGGTCTTGGCCCGCAGGGCGGCGGCGATGCCGTCCTCGGTCAGGAACTCCGCCATGCCCTCCCCCGGCACGCCCGCGGCGTGGATCACCCCGTGGATCTCGCCGAACCGCGACCGTGCCTCTTCGAGGACCTCCCTGAGACGCCGGGCGTCGGCGACGTCGGCACCGCGCACCAGCAGGTCGTCCCCCCGCTCCGCGAGAAGGGCCCTCAGCGCCGCACCCTCCCCGCCACCGGAGCCGGGGCCGTACGACGGGAACGTCCCGGGCGCCTCACGTCCGATCAGGACGAGCCGCGCCGAGTGGACGGCCGCGAGGTGTCCGGCCAGCCGCAGCCCGATCCCGCCCGTCCCCCCGGTGATCACGTAGGTCCCGCCCCGGCGCACCGAGGGACTCCCGTACGTGCCGGGCGCCACGTCCAGCGGCTCGAACCCGCGCAGCCAGCGGTGCCCCGCCCTCAGGCCGACCGGGTCCTCGTGCGGCGGGCGGCAGAGCTCGGCCAGGAGCTCCGCGGCCCGGATCCCGTGGTCTCCGTCGTCGCCGGGGTCCAGGTCCACGAGCCGGACGCGTGTGCCGGTCAGCTCGTGGCGGAGCGGCCCGGCGGCTCCGACCGTGAGGGCCGCCCGCGGGTCGAGCCGCTCGCCTCCGGTGATCTCCAGGGCTCCCCGGGTGACGAGGCAGAGATCGGTCTCCGGCCGGCCGCTCAGGGCACGGGCCAGGCCGGCGACGTGGCCCAGCGGCGGGCAGACCTGTGCGGGCAGTGACGCTCCCCAGAGGCAGACGATCCGCGACGGCCCCTCCGCGTCACCCTCCACCGTCTTCAGGAGCTGCTCGTAGTCCTCCCCGCACCGGGGGTCGATCGTGATCCGGTCCCGGGCCGCGTGGTGGAACGCGCGCCCCGGGGTGACGACGACGGTCATGGCCCCGTACTCCTCCAGCCTCGCGGTGACCGCCTCGGCGAGGGGTGACGAGTCGGAGAGCAGGATCCAGCGGTGTTCCCGCACGGTGGGGCCAAAATCGGCCGGGGGCACCTTCACGGCCCGTTTCCAGGTGATCCCGTACAGACCGACGGACGAACGTTCCCGCCCGGTGACGGCGGGATCCGTGACGCGCGGCCGGTCCGGCGGGTGAGCGACGGTCGGCCGGTCCGGCGGGTGAACGGCGGCCGGCGCGAAGGGGTGGGGCGGCGCGGGCGGCCCGAGCCGCCGCTCCGGCCGCGAGGAGGGCAGGTCGACCTCGACGCCCGCCTCCCGCAGCCGGGCCAGCGCGCCGAGCAGGACCTCCCCGTCGGTTCGCTCCTCCGCCGGATGGCGGGTCACGTTGACGACGACGGAGTCCGTACCCGCTCGCGCCCTGGCCAGCGTGGTCAGGGTCGTGCCCGGCCCCACCTCGACAAGGATCTTCGGACCGCCGGCCAGGACGTGGCCGAGTCCGGCGTCGAAGCGGACCGTCGCCCGCAGATGGGTGACCCAGTACCCGGGGTCGGCGAAGTCGGCGTCGCCGGTCCCCGTCACGCCGGACACGAGGCGCAGCGAGGGGCGGCGCAGCGGGACGCCGTCGAGGAAGTCGCGGAACTCGTCGATCACGGGGTCGACCAGGGCCGAGTGCGCGGCGGTGCTGAGCGGCAGGAGGCGGCAGGCGATCCCGCGCCGGTCCAGGAGTTCCCTGACCTCGGCGACGTGGGCGGCGGGACCGGCGAGCACGCAGGACGCCGGACCGTTGACCGCCGACAGGCACACTCCTTCCCCGAGGAAGGGCTCGACCTCCCGCTCGGAGGCCGGAACCGCCAGCATCGCCCCGTCGCGCAGGGTTGCCAGGAGCTCTCCGCGCCTGGCCACGACGGCCAGGGCGTCGCGCAGCGACATGACGCCCGCGACACAGGCCGCGGCGTACTCACCGAGGCCGTTGCCGATCAGCAGGGAAGGGCTCACCCCCCGCGTCATGAGGAGCCGGGCGAGTGCGATCTCCATGACGAACACGGCCGGCGCCGGCGAGGGATCGGCCTTCCCGGTCTCCTCCCCCGCCGCCCCGTCCGGGGACACACCGGTCTCGCCGGCCTCGTCCGGGAGGGCCGGTGCCGCGTCCGCCCACAGGGCGTGCAGCCGCTCGGCGGAGCGGCCGGGCAGCAGGTCCAGGCACTCGTCCACGGCCGTGCGGAAGACCGGTTCGTCGCGGTAGAGCTCACGGCCCATCCCGGGATACCGCGCCGCCCCGCCGGGGAACATGAACACCACGTCGCCACCCGTACGGACGGCGGGGACGGGCGCGGGGAAGCGGCAGGCGATGCCGGCGGCCGCGGTGCCGGTACCCGGAATCCCGAGATCGGGAGCGCCGGGATCGGGCATGCCGGGACCCCGGGGACCGGGATCAGGACCTCCGGGGCCGGGGGCGCCGGGACCCGGAACTCCAGGGCCGGGGATTCCGGGGCCGGGGACGGCCGGGTCGGGAAGGCCGGGACCGGGAGTGCCCGGCCTCGGGGAACCTGGTCTCGCGACGCCGCCGGTCCCACCGTCCTCGCCGGAGCCGTCGAGGCCGTCAGGGCCGCCGAGGCCGTCAGGGCCGCCGAGGCCGTCGGAGTCGCCGGAGCCATTGGGGCCGTCGGAACCGCGGAGGCCATCAGGACCGTCAGGTGGCTCGCCGTCGACCGGTTCAAAACCGTGCATGTTTCCCCTCAGCGGTCATGGAAGGCCGCTCGGCGGCTGCGGAACTGTTCGGTGAGCACCGCCACGTGCTCGCGCCGGTAGCCCTGCTCCATCGCCCTCAGCACGCGCTCGCGCATCACACCGAGGTAGGACTGGTCGATCCCGGCCCGCTCCGCGATGTCCGCCAGGTTGTTGAGAACGCCCAGGTGCGAGGTGAGCGGAGCCTGCTCGAAGGTGTAGTCACGGCGCGCGATGAGACCGAGGCCGACGCCGATCGTGTTCTGGAAACCGGGGTCGTAGAGCGGCACGGACTCCGCGAAGTCGTTGAGGGGGACTCCCATGCTCTCCGCGATGGCCGAGCATTCGAGGAAACCGTTGACGAAGGCGTAGTAGAAGGCGCTGGAGACGACGTGGTAGGCCTTGGCGTAGCCGGGGTCGGGGCCCAGGCGCACCTGCTTGCCGGACAGCGCCTCGGTCACGCCCGCCAGCTCCTTGAAGTCCTCGGCCGCCCCGCCGTAGACGGTGAAGCAGTCTTCGGTGCCGATGGCGTCCGGGTAGTTGAGGATCGCGGCCTCCAGGTATCTGCCTCCCGCGGCCTCCACCCGCTTCCGCAGGGGGGCGACGTCGTCGGGGATGCCGCTGGCGTGCTGGACGACGAGCCTGCCGGAGAGATCGGCCGCGGTCTCGTCGAGGACCGCGTGGGTGATCTCGTAGTCGAGAAGGCACAGCAGCACGATCGGGGAGGCCTCGATCGCTTCGGCGGCCGTCGCGTGGAGGTGGACGTCCCGTCCCGCGAGCCTCTCCGAGCGTTCCGGCGTACGGTTCCAGACCGAGACCTCCAGGCCCGAGTCGACGCAGGCCCGTACGATCGCGGAACCGACCACCCCGGTCCCGATGACCGTCACATCCGTCATGTCAGTGCTCCATCCTGGTGAAGGTCATGACCACCCCGCCGATCTCGGCGGCGTCCGCCCACGCGGTGAAGGCGGCGGGTGGCCGCCCGGCGCCGGGCGTCCCGCGTCCGGCCTCCGGCCGCGCCCTGCGCTCCCGCGGCCCGCGCGCGAGCCGGGAGAAGGAGTCACGCACGTCCTCGGTGATGTCGACGAGCTCCGTGGCGGCCATCCCGGCCCGCCGCGCCGCCGACAGGTGGTCTTCCGGCGCGTCGAGCGACACGGCGTTCGGCATGGCCAGGTGGGGGCCGACGCGCTCGCGGACCTTCTCGGTCATCGCAACCCGCGGGTAAGGCGTCTCGACCACCAGGCGGCCCCCCGGGCGCAGGACCCTGGCGATGCTCCGGTAGAGGGCCGCGACGTCCAGGTTCGGGGTGACCTCGAGGGCCAGCACCGCGTCGAACGAGGCGTCGGCGAACGGCAGGTCCATCGCGTCGACGTGCCGGAACCGCACCATCTCCGCCACGCCCTGCGCCTCGGCGTGCTCGGCTCCTTCGCGCAGTGCCTCCCGGTCGATGTCGATCGCCACGACCCGCGCGCCCAGGGTCCGGGCCAGGCGCACGGCCGGGCGGCCGTTGCCACAGCCCACGTCCAGCACCCGGGAGCCCTGCCCCACCCCCAGCCTGGCCACCACGAAGTCGGTCATCCGCTCCGTGGCCTCCAGGATCGGCGCGACGTCCTGGGAACCCCCCTGGAAGCCGTGGTGCCGGTCGGGCCCCGCGATCCCGCCCACCAGCGCCGTGAGCTCGTTGTAGGTCGACTCGATCTTCGAGGACGGCGAGAGACCGGTCCTGACGTTTCCCGCGCCCATCCGGAATTCGGAGTCGTCACCATCCAGACCAGAAATGAGACACCCCCTTTAACCAGAATCAACCCGGCTCAAGCAGAGAAACGCGACTTATCCCGATAGGCGCACATCGCCGGTTGGGCGAATCCGCCGGTTGGGCGAAACACTAGCAGTGGGCGCCGATCCCATCGATGATCCTGAATATTGGTTTCTCGCCAGACAAGGTCAACGTTTCCACTGACATCAACATGGACGCCACCTCCTTTCGCCATAAAGCCATTCATCAGCAAAGGGGACCTAAAGTCGATCTCCTTCTCCCCGGTCATTCCTTTTCCGGTCCGCGGGCATTCCGACCACGGGAACCGGCCGGTCGCACCGACCCCGTTCCGGCCTGGCGGCACAGGTCGCGGGCTCGTCCTGGACCGCCGGGTTCGACCAAGGAACAAAGAAGTCCCCGACGGGGGAACCGCCGAGGGGATCCGACGAAAAACAGCCGGCGTCGACAGCCGCCCTTGGGCTCCGTCCGCGTTACGCCAAGCCTCCGCGGCCGGAACACCCGTGGCGCGACGACAAGGAACCGGAGAAAGAAAGGTCCTCGTAGTCCCGGAACGCACGCTGTCCGGATGTTCGGGAAAAATATCAACGATTCACATTTTATCGCTTTATAGCTCTACGCGTCTTCCGGTCCGCGAGCACCCCTGTACGGTTCCACACCACCGACGACGGGCACGAGGATTCCCCGCCCACCCCGCTCCGCCCACCGCGCCGGGCCCGGTGCGCGACATATCCCGCACCGGGTCGCCCGGCCCGGCAGAACGGCAGGGGCCGCGGGCGGGACAGCGGAACGGCCGGCGGCGCAGCAGGGGCGCAGCAGGGGCGCAGCAGGGGCGCAGCAGGAGCAGCGAACCGTCTCCCGAACGGGCCCCGACCGGAGGCGATGCCCTCCCGCACGCCCCGGGCAGCGGCGCGCCGCGCGTCAACGTGGCGTCACCGCTTCCGGCATCCCCGTCTGAATCACGTAGAGATCACACCGAAATCCACTGAAAGGGAGATAACGTCATTTTCGTACGAGTTCTCACCAGGAGGAAGCAATGTCGGAAGTCCCGTTATACGTACCGGTCCGTGAAGGCGCCTTCAGCATGTCGCTGCGGCTGTTCAGGACCGATTCGGGCAGGAGGACGGCAGCCGCCTTCTCCTCGCCGATGTGCCTGACCAAGGTGCTCGGCACCGGCCAGCGCTGGATCCGGCTCACCGAGCCCGCGCTCCGGCACATGATCGAAGATCTGGACGTCACCGGCATCGTGATCGACCCCGCCGGGACGACGGCTCAGCGGACATCCCCTCAGGCCGCGTGATGTGCGTTCTCACGCAGGACCGGGAATACCAGACCGCCTCCGCGTCGGAAGGCGTACCGGAACACCGCCCGACGGCCGGAACCGTCGGCACGCCCCATCGCCTCCCGTCACCGTCACCGTCACCGGGGGAACGGTCCGCCCGTACGGCGAACCCGTCGACCTGGCGCGGGTTCCTGCTCGCACGTCCCCCGGTCATCCGCCTCGGCGGTCCCGGACCTGATGTCGTGCCACCTCGTCCCTGACCGGTGCTTCGACGCGCACACCGCGAGACGCGGTCTCAGGTGGCCTGCTGCGAGGCGGCGGCCTCGGGGCGCAGGTCGGCGAGACTCAGCCGGTGCGCGGGCTCGTCGGGCAGCACGACCCGGCGGGTGGGGTCGAGGCCCGGTCCGATGTGGAGCAGCTCGCCGGGCTCCATCGGGCACCAGTCGGGATGGTCGTCCATGTGCTCGCTGGCGACCACGAAGGCGGGGACATCCATCAGGTCGCGGGAACGGACGCGGATGCGGCCGTCGGTGCCGCTCTGGTCGAGGTGCCGTCCGCCGCGGCACCCGCCCGCGGCACGCTGGAGCACGTACAGGTGGTGGGTGTCGGGGTAACGCAGCGCCCACAGATCCCGCGGGGTGCTGAGGACCAGGTTGAGGGCGTAGACGGGCAGGTTCTCGGCGACCCAGCGGGCGGCGGCCTCGATACCGGCGGCGACGTCGCCGCCGTGCGCCCTGGTCTCACGGGTGATCAGCGCGAAGAAGCGCTCGGAGTCGGTCTCCCCCTCGACCAGATCCCGGTACTCGCCCAGCTCCGCGTCGAGTTCGTCCAGGCCCTCGATCACCCCGTTGTGGGCGAAGAGCCGCCCGTCCTGCAGGAAGGGATGCGTGTTGCGTTTCTCCAGGCCACCGGTGGAGGCGAAACGCACGTGGGCCACGAAGGTGGCGGATTCCGTCTCCTTGGCCTCCTCGGCGAAGCACTGGTCCCGGTAGGCGGCGACGGGCGTCTTGTGCACCTCCGGGGTGCCGTCGGTGTCGAAGTACCCCAGACCGGTCCCGTCGGGATAGCGGCGGCTCTGCTCGCTCATGCTGACCGGCGCGTCCAGAAGCCAGAAGGTGGCACACGTGCGCCGAGGCGCGCTGCTCATGCCAAACAGACGGCACATCCCGATCTCTCCTTCTCCCTCGTCCTCCGCCCGGCCGGTTCTCCCCCGTCCGGCGCGGACGTCTTCGATCGTCGCCGCGTACCTTCAGCCGTGGCCGTGACGGCGAGGGCTCTTGCCCTCGGTACCGTGCGCGAAGCCTCCGGCGTCATCGGCGGTGCGGCGCGGTTCGCCCTGAGCCTCCAGCCGGGGCAGCACCCTGCGCAGGTCCTCCAGCAACAGATCGGCCAGGTCGTGGCTGAAGCCGTTGCGGACGACGACGCGCAGTACCGCCAGGTCCGTACGGTTCCGGGGGAAGGTGTAGGCGGGCACCAGCCAGCCGCGCTCACGCAGCGCGGCGGAGACGTCGAAGACCGTGAAGCCGCCGACCCCCTTCCGTACCCGGAAGGCGAACACCGGGATCTGGCCACCGTCGGTGATCAGCTCGAACGGGCCCAGCTCGGCGATCTCCCCGGCCAGGCGGGTCGCCACGTCCCGGCACGTCCGCTGCACCCGGCGGTAACCGTCGAAGCCCAGCCTCAGGAAGTTGTAGTACTGCGCGACCACCTGGGCGCCCGGCCGGGAGAAGTTCAGCGCGAAGGTCGGCATGTCCCCGCCGAGGTAGTTGACGTGGAAGACCAGGTCGTCGGGGAGCGCCGGGGAGTCGCGCCACAGCGCCCAGCCCACTCCGGGCATCACCAGGCCGTACTTGTGCCCGGAGGTGTTGATCGACGCCACCCGCGGCACCCGGAAGTCCCAGTGCAGGCCCGGGTCGAGGAAAGGGGCGATCATGGCACCGGAGGCGCCGTCCACGTGGATCGGCACGTCGAGGCCGGTGCGGGCCTGCAGCTCGTCCAGCGCCGCCGCGATGTCGGCGACGGGCTCGTAGCTACCGTCGAACGTGGAGCCGAGGACGGCGACGACACCGATGGTGTTCTCGTCGCACGCCTCGACCGCCGTCTCGGGGCTCAGGTGGTATCGATCACCCTCCATGGGCACGTACCGGGGTTCGACGTCGAAGTAGTCGGCGAACTTCTCCCAGCAGATCTGCACGTTGACGCCCATCACCAGGTTGGGACGCTCGACGGGGCGGCCCTTCGCGCGGCGCCGGTGCCGCCAGCGCCGTTTGAGCGCCAGACCGCCCAGCATCGCCGCCTCGCTCGACCCGGTCGTCGAGCAGCCTGTCGCGCGGTGGGGGTCCTCGGCGTGCCAGAGCCGGGCGAGGATGTCCACGCATCGCTTCTCCAGCTCCGCGGTCTGCGGATACTCGTCCTTGTCGATCATGTTCTTCTCGACGCACTCGGCCATCAGCCTCAGCGCCTGCGGCTCCGCCCAGGTGGTGACGAACGTCGCGAGGTTCAGCCGCGCGTTGCCGTCCAGCATCAACTCGTCGTGCACCAGCTGGTAGGCCGTGTCCGGCTCCATCTCCCCGTCCGGCATGGCGTGGCGCGGGACCCGGAGGGGCTCCCGGCTGAAGATCGGGTTGATCTCCAGATCCCGGCTTCCGCGCCCGGGGTGACCGGGCTGCCGCAAAGGCATCGTCCATGTCCTTCCCGAGCCGACCAAGCATCGTGAGCTGGAGTTTTCCCCCTGAACGGGGTACCCCGCCACCGCCGCGCGACACCACCTTGAGACGGGTGGGGCCCGGGACCGTCCGGTCGCGGCGGCCGGCTCACCGATGTTCGCCCCCTCCCGACCACCCCGGTTGCCGCGTGCGGACGGCTCGGTACCGTCAACGAGCGTGCTCCTCGGTTCGATCCGGTCGCGGCGTGCCCCGCCGGGAGCGCGCCGCCGGCCACACGTGCCACGCGACCACGTAGCCGGCCAGGACGACGCCGCTCCCGATCATCCCGCCCAGGATCACGCACCGCACCAGGTCGTACAGGCTCACCGCGGCACGGTCGCCGCTCCCCAGCACGACCGCGCCGACGGTCGCGGCGCCCGCCCCGGCGGCCAGGACCCACCCGCGCGACCGCCCCGTCACGCCGGGCAGGCGTCCCGGCCGTACGGCGGCGCGCCGATACCACAGGACGAACCAGCAGGCCAGGACCACGAGCCCACCCAGCGAACTGACGTACATCACCACGTTGAACACCCGGTGCGCCCCGACGACCGAGACGCGCATCGCCGGCCAGTGCACCACGGCGAAGCCTCCCACCTGGGTGAACCCGTCCCACACCAGGTGCGTGGCGACGCCTGCCAGCAGCGCGGCCACCACCGCGATCCCGCGCCCGGACGGCGCCGGGTCGGGCAGCCGCGCGCGCAACCCGTCCGGGGCGAGCGCCGTCAACGGCGCGCGCAGCAACAGGTTGAAGACGACGAGCACCGCCACTCCCACGGGCAGATCCACCAGCAACGCGCCCGGCCAGCCGTGGGTGGTCCTTGAGGAGAAGGGCAACGGCAGGTAGTACGGCAGGTCGGGCACCATGGCGCCGATGGCCAGCGCCGAAGGGGGTAACCACCGCCGCAGCGGCAGGATCGCGACGGCGTGGCTCAGGGTGAAGGGCATGTCCCATTATCGACGTCGTCGACGCGGGCGGTGATCATGCCGGACGGCCGGTCATCCGCGGACGGTGATCATGCCGGAGGCCGGTCATCCGTGGCCGGCGCCGAGGTCGTCCCGTCCGCGCCGGTAACCCGGTGGCCGTCCGGCGGCCACCCGTGGCACGGTGTACCGGTGTCCGATCTCATCAGAGCGCCCCGCTCGGTCGCCGAAGCCGTCGCCGCCGAGCGAGACGGGGAGCGGTTGCGTTACCTGTTCTTCTGGGGCCACCGGCCGCCGCGGGACGGCGGGGTCGGCGCCGGATGCCTCAGCCAGTGGTGGGAGGCCGTCTTCACCTCGGAGGGGCACGACTTCCGGTCGGCCGAGCACTACATGATGGCGCACAAGGCATGGCTGTTCGGTGACGACGGGACCGCCGCGCGGATCCTCGCCGCCGGGCACCCCGGCGAGGCCAAGAAACTCGGCCGCGAGGTCCGCGGCTTCGACGAGGCCGTGTGGGACGAGCACCGCTACGAGATCGTGGTGCGCGGCAACATCGCCAAGTTCGGCGAGCACCCCGAGCTGAGGGACTTCCTGCTCGGCACCCGCTCCCGCATCCTGGTCGAGGCCAGCCCCGTCGACCGGGTCTGGGGCATCGGGCTCGCCGCCGACGACGAACGCGCCGCCTCCCCCGCCACGTGGCGAGGCCTGAACCTGCTCGGCTTCGCCCTCATGGACGCCCGCGACGCCCTTGGCGCCTCATCGTGAAAGGGCCGGGACCCGCCTCGATCGAGGCGGAGTCCGACCAGGCCGTCGGTCGAGGGTCCGGGGGTGTTTAAGCTGGTGCGCCGTGCGGCACCGCCCTCGTTTGTCGCCGGGCCGGGCATGAACGCCGATTCCTCGAGGGAGGAGACAGGGTGACGCCGTGGGAGATGCTCGCCGTCTTCGCGGCGGGCGCCTGCGCCGGCGCCGTCAACACCGTCGTCGGCTCCGGGTCGCTGATCACCTTTCCCGTTCTGCTCGCCACCGGGATGCCGCCCGTCACCGCCGCGGTCTCCAACACTCTCGGCTTGATCCCCGGCTCCATCAGCGGGGCGATCGGTTATCGCGCGGAGCTCGGCGGCCAGGGTCGGCGCATCCTGAAGATGAGCGTCGGCGCCCTGCTCGGCGGCCTCACGGGGGCCACGCTTCTGCTGACCCTGCCCGCCACGGCGTTCGAGAGGATCGTGCCGGCCCTGGTGGGCCTCGCCCTCGTCCTGGTCATCTTCCAGCCCTGGATCGGCAGGAGCGTACGGCGACGCCGCGAACGCGTCAGCGGCACCGCCCATCCCGACGGCGGCCCGCTGCTTCTCACCGGGCTGACACTCGCCAGCGTCTACGGCGGCTACTTCTCCGCCGCCCAAGGGATCATCTACATGTCCCTGATGGGCGTGCTCCTCGACGAGACCATGCAACGCCTCAACGCCGCGAGGAACGTCCTCGTCGCCGTCGTCAACACCGCCGCCGCGATCTTCTTCCTCTTCTCCGCGGATTTCGACTGGACGGCCGTCGCGCTCATCGCGGTCGGTTCCGCCTTCGGCGGCTCGATCGGGGCCAGGGTGGGCCGCCGGCTCAGCCCCGCGGTGCTGCGCGGCCTCATCGTGGCGGTCGGCACCGTCGCCATCGTCCAGTTGCTGCGCCCCTGACCCAGGACCTTCGTACCGCGCGGTCCCCGTCCCGGGCGCCGTTGCCGGAACTTCGGCACGTGTCCGGCACGGCCAACCGCCGGGGACCGAGGCGATCAGTGACAGCCGGACGCGCCGAAAGCGCCCTCGACCGCGAACACGCAGATCAGGGGCGCTTTCCGGGTGGTCACGGAGGGTAGGGCGGGCGGGACTCGAACCCGCGACCCAGGGATTATGAGTCCCCTGCTCTAACCGGCTGAGCTACCGCCCCTCGCGCACGCCGTACGCGGCATTCAACCAAACGTAGACGCTGTTCGCACACCTGCCGGGCGGGACGGGTTCAAGATGTGACCTTCAGTGGAACCGAGCCCCGGCGTACTCGCTACCCTACTGCTGAACCTTGTTGAGGAGTGTTGGATCATGCGCGTTGTTGAAGCTTTCAGGGACTCGTACGGCACGGAACCGGCCGGGGTGTGGCACGCCCCGGGGCGGGTCAACCGTTCGCGCTGCCGTGGGGGGTGACCGCGGCGGTGTCGCCGCGCGAGGACGGGGTGGTCAGGCTGCGGTCGCTGCAGGCGGGCGGGCCGGTGACGCTGGCGACGCTGGACGAGGCCGAGGGCTGGGCCCGCTACGTGGCCGGGGTGTTCTGGGCACTCGGCGAAGCGGAGCGGGAGCAGGGGCAGGGGCAGGGACAGGGCCGGGGGCGCTCGGTCGGCGGTGCGGATGTGGTGATCGACGGGGACGTGCCCCGGGGGGCGGGACTGTCGTCGAGCGCGGCGCTGGAGGTGGCCGTCGGCACCGCGCTGAACGAGCTGTACGGGCTCGGCCTGACCAAGATGGAGATCGCCCTCGCCGCGCAGAAGGCCGAGAACGACTTCGTGGGCATGCCGTGCGGGATCATGGACCAGGCGGCCTCCGCCTTCGGCGAGGAGGGGAAGGCGCTGTTCATGGACTGCCGGAGCCTCGGGACCAGGAGCATCCCGTTCGACCTGGCGAGTCACGGCCTGCAGCTGCTGATCATCAACACCGGGGTGCACCACGAGCTCGCCGACGGGCAGTACGCCCGCCGTCGCAAGGACTGCGAGAACGCCGCCAAGCACCTGGGCGTCGACGCGCTGCGCGACGTCACGGACCTGGCGGGCGCCCTCGCGCGGCTGAGCGGCGACGAGCGCAGGCGCACCCAGCACGTGGTGACGGAGAACCACCGGGTCGAGGCGGTGATCGGGATGCTGCGAGCCGGTGCGGTACGGGAGATCGGGTCGCTGCTGAACGCCTCCCACCTGTCGCTGCGCGACCAGTTCGAGGTGTCCTGCGCCGAGCTGGACGTGGCCGTGGAGTCGGCGGTCAGGGGCGGGGCGCGGGGGGCGCGGATGACCGGGGGCGGGTTCGGCGGGTCGGCGATCGCGCTGGTCGCCGACGACCGGGTGGAGTCCGTACGGGAGTCGGTGACCGGGGCCTACGCCGAGCGCGGCTGGGCCGCGCCGGAGATCTACCCGGCGACCCCGGCCGCGGGAGCCCGCAGGTTGCTCTGACCACCCCGCCCGCTCCCGCGCACAGGATCATCCGACGGCCGGCAGGGTGATCTCGGAACCGGTTCCGAGATCACCCTGCCGGCCGTCTCCACTCCCGAGGTCACCCGGCCGGCCGGCTCGATCCCGTACCCGCGCCGGAACCCGGCCCCGCCACCGGGTCCACCCCCGCCCCCGGCCTCGAACCCGAATCCGCCCCCGGAGCCGGGCCCGGCCCGGACGGCCAGTCGGGCATCAGCGGCGGGCCGTCCCGCTCCGCGTTCCGGACCATCCGGCGCAGGAGATCGTCGAGGACCTCGCGCTCCCCGGGGTCGAGCGGGCCGAGCAGTTCCCGCTCCGAGAGGTCGCCCTGATCCATGCGCTCCTGCCAGACAGCGCGCCCGGCGGGGGTCAGGGCGACGAGCAGGCGGCGGCGGTCGCCGGGATCGTGCACGCGGTCGACGTATCCGGCCTGTTCCAGCCGGTCGAGCCGGTTGGTCAGCGTTGCCGGGTGGGTGTCGAGCCACCCGGCCAGCACGGAAGGGGTCACCCGGTAGGGCGGCCCGGCCGCGACCAGGTGGTGGAGGACGTCGAACTCCCAGGGCTTGAGCCCTCCCTCGCTCAGCCAGGCGTCCTTGCTCCGCTTGAGCAGCCGCACGAGCGCCTGCATGCGCGTGATGATCCCCTCGACCTGCGGATCCAGGTCGGACAGCTCCCGGGACCAGTGCGCGATGTGCCGGTCGATGGAATCAGGCTCTGGCATCCCCAAAGGGTAACGCCGCACTCCGCCGAGTCGTCGTCGACATCGCGCCGCCTTTAATACGGATGCATATATTATGTTTTCGTAGTAAATTTCCGTTCATGACCCCCTTGCGCGACTCATGGGCTCCCCTGCGGGATCCTCGCTTCCGCCTGCTGTGGACCGGCCAGACCCTCTCGCACGTCGGCGACTCCATCACCGTCGTGGCCCTCGCGCTGGCGATCGTCACCGCGACGGGCTCGGCCACCGATCTCGGGGTGGTCCTGGCCGCCCAGTCGATCGCCACGGTGGCGCTGATGCTGCCCGGCGGCGTGTGGGCCGACCGGCTCCCGCGCCGCCGCGTGATGATGGGCGCGGACGTGGTGCGCGGGCTCGCCCACGCCGCCATGGGCCTCGAGCTGATCACCGGTACGGTCGACATCGTCCACCTGGCGGCGCTGGCCGCCGTCTCGGGAGCCAGTTCCGCGTTCTTCCTGCCCGCCACGACCGGCCTGGTGCCCGCCACCGTGACGGCGGAGCACCTTCCCCGGGCCAACGCACTCATGGCGATCGCCCAGCGCGGGTCCATGCTGCTCGGCCCGGGGATCGCCACCGCCCTCGCGCTGACCGCCGGGCCCGGCTGGGCACTGCTCCTGGACGCCGCGACGTTCACGGCCAGCGCGGTGCTGCTGGGCCGGCTCCGGCTCGCGCCGATCCCGCCCGCGCCGCGCGAGCGGTTCGTCAGGCAGCTGGCCGAAGGCTGGGCGCAGCTGCGCCGCCACCGGTGGTACTGGACGAACCTCGTCGGCCACTCCCTGTGGAACCTCAGCCGCTGCGCCCTGATCACGATCGGGCCCGTGATCGCCGTCACGAGCCTCGGTGGCGAGCTCGCCTGGGGCACGATCGTGCAGGGTGGCACGGTCGGCGCCCTGTGCGGCGCGCTGCTGGCGCTGCGGGCGAGGCCGCGAAGGCCTCTCGTCGTGGCAAACGTCGCGCTCACGCTCGGCGCCCTGCCCCTGGTCCTGCTCGCCGCCGAGGCGCCCGCGCTGATCGTCGCGGTGGCCTACGGGCTGATGACCGGCGGCCTGGCCTTCATGTCCCCCATGTGGGAGACCGCCGTGCAGGAGCACATCCCGGCCGAGGCGATCTCACGGGTGTCCGCGTACGACTGGCTGCTCTCCCTCGGGCTGACCCCCCTCGGCATGGCCCTGGCCGGGCCGCTGGCCGGGGCGGTGGGCACGGCCCCCACCCTGTACGGGGCGGCGGCGCTGCTGGCGGTCTCCTGCCTGGGGGTGCTGGCCCTGCCCGACATCCGTGGCCTTCGTCAGGGCTCGGCCGGCACCAGCTTGGGCACCGCGCCGAGCAGCTCGCGGGTGTAGTCGTGCCGGGGCAGGAAGAACACCTCGTCCACGTGTCCCTCCTCCACGACCCTCCCTCCGCGCATGACCAGCACCCGGTCGGCGACGTGGTGGACCACCCCGAGGTCGTGGGAGATGAAGATCAGCGCGGTCCCGTCGGCGGCCTGGATCTCCGCGAGCAGGTCGAGCACCTGAGCCTGGATCGACACGTCCAGCGCGGAGACCGGCTCGTCGCAGACGAGCACGTCGGGACGGGTGGCGAGGGCCCTGGCGATGGCCACGCGCTGGCGCTGGCCGCCGGACAGGCGCCGGGGGTGCCGGCCGGCGACGTCCGCCGGGAGGCCGACCCGGTCCAGCAGCTCGGCCACCCGGTCGAGGAGAACGCCGCGCGAGGAACCGCGCTCGAAAGGGGCGCCGCCCGAAGACGCGCTCCCGGAGGAGACGCCGTGCGGAAAGCCGCGCTCGAAGGAGGCGCCGAGGAGGGGTTCGGCCACCAGGCGGCCCACCGTGTAGCGGGGATCGAAGGAGTCGAGCGGATTCTGGGAGATCACCTGGATGCGGGACCTGCGGGAACGCCGCCTGCGCTCGCGGATCCCCGACCAGGGCTCGCCGCCCAGCCGGACCTCACCCGAGGCGGGTTCGAGCAGTCCGAGGACGAGCCGGGCGACCGTGGTCTTCCCCGAACCCGACTCTCCCACGATGCCGAGCGTCTCACCGGGGTAGACCTCGAAGGACACGTCGTCGACCACCGTGCGCGAGCCGTACGCGGCCGACACCCCCGAGACCTCCAGGATCGGCGCGGTGTGGTCCACGGTCCGCTCCGGCAGCGGGGTGCGCAGCGCGATCCCCCCTGCCGCGATGGCGGACAGGCGGGTGCCGCGCGAGACGGCGGAGGGGACGGCGGCGAGCAGCAGCCTGGTGTAGTCGTGCCGGGGCGCGGACAGCACGCGTCCCGTCGGCCCCTCCTCGACGATCACCCCGTCCTTCATGACCAGTACGCGGTCGGCGACCGCGGAGACCACGGCGAGGTCGTGACTGATCATGAGCAGCGCGGTGCCCTCGGCCTTGCGGGCGGCGAGCAGCCGCAGGATCTGGGCCTGCACGGTGACGTCGAGTGCGGTCGTCGGCTCGTCGGCGATGATCAGGGGCGGGCCCGCGGCGATGGCGGAGGCGATCAGGGCGCGCTGGCGCAGTCCCCCGGACAGCTGGTGGGCGTACTGCCTGGCCCGCACCTCCGGTTCCGGCACCCCGACCGCCTCCAGCAGCTCGATCACCCTTTCCCTCCGGGCGGCGCGGGGTACGACGTCGTGGGTGGCGAGCACCTCGGCGATCTCGTCGCCGACGGTACGGAGCGGGTCGAGCGACGTCAGCGCGTCCTGGAACACCAGCCCCGCGAACCGCCCGCGCAGCCGTCGCCAGTCACGGGCGCCGAACCGGAGCGCGTCCCGGCCGTTCACCGCGAACCGGGAGGCCGTGACCTCGGCGACCTCGGCGACCTCGGCGACCTCGGCGCCCGTGCCGGTCAGCCCGACCAGCGTCCTGGCCGTGACGCTCTTGCCGGAGCCGGACTCCCCGACGATCGCCACGCACTCGCCCGCCTCAATCGACAGGCTCACTCCCCGTACGGCCCGCACCCCCGCCCGGGGGAAGCCGACCCGCAGGTCCTCGACGTCGATGAGGCTCACCGGTTTCTCCCCTCGAAACGGCGCTGCAGGCGGCGCCCGACGAGCGTCAGGCTGATGACGGTCAGGGTGACGGAGAGACCGGGGAAGAGCACGGTCCACCAGGCGACGCGCAGGTAGTCGCGGGCCTCCGACAGCATCGAGCCCCACTCCGGGCTGGGCGGCTGCGGGCCCATGCCGAGGAAGCTGAGCCCGGAGGTGGCGATGACGGCGGTGCCCATGCCGATCGTGGCGAGCACCGGCAGCGGGCCCAGCACGTTGGGCAGCACGTGGCGGGCGACCAGTACCGGCCTGGCCAGCCCGAGGGTGACCGCCTGTTCGACGTAGCCGGAGCGGCGCACCACGAACGTCTGGGCGCGGATCACCCGGGCGTAGTTGGGGATCTGCGCGATGCCGATCGCGAGGATCACGTTGCCGGTGCCGGGACCGGTGATGGCGATGACCAGCAGGGCGAGCAGCAGTTCGGGGAAGGTCGCCACGACGTCGAACAGGCGGCTGAGCAGCTCGTCGACGTGGCGGGGGGACAGCCCGGCCAGGACTCCCAGCAGGGCACCGGCCCCGGCGGCGAGCAGGACTGCGGCGGCGCCGATGCTCAGCGAGTGCCCGGCGCCGTGGACGACGCGCGACAGCACGTCACGGCCGAGGTGGTCGGTGCCGAACCAGTGCTCGGCACTCGGCCCGGCGAGCGCGTGCAGCGGGTCAGCGGCCAGCGGGTCGGCATCGGTCAGCAGGCCGGGCGCCAGGGCGGCGACCGCCAGGAACAGCAGCGGCGCGACCAGCGGCGCGCTGAAGCCGTACCCGCGCCCGGCCGGAGCCGGGGCGACGGCCGCGACACCGGGGACCTCCGTGATCGTCGTCATCGGCTTCTCCTCGGGTCGTACGGCGAGGGCGTCCCTCCCGGCGGGACCACCGCCGGCTCCTTGCGCGACGGGACCGTCATCGGCTCCTCCTGAGGCGGGGGTCGATCGCGAGGTAGGCGAGGTCGACGATCGTGCTGACCGTCACGTAGGCGAGGGCGGATACCAGCACGACGGCCATCACCAGGGGCATGTCCTTGCCGTTCACCGCGCCGACGGTGACCTGGCCGAGTCCCGGGCGGCCGAACACGGCCTCCACGATGATCGCGCCGCCGAGCAGGAAGCCGACGAACCAGCCGGTGAGGGTGACGGCGGGGAGCAGCGCGTGGCGCAGCGCGTGCCGGGCGACGAGCCGCCACTCGGTGATGCCGCGCGAGCGGGCGGTCACCGCGAACGGCTCCTCCAGCGCCCGTTCCAGGCCCTCGCGGAGCACCTGGCCGAGCACCCCCGCGATCGGCAGCCCGAGCGCGAGCCCCGGCAGCACGAGGGAGACGAGTCCCCTGTCCCCGGCGACGGGGAACCAGCCGAGGGTGAAGGAGAAGACGGCGAGCAGCAGGATGCCGATGAGGAACGGCGGGACCGAGACGACGACCAGCTCCGCCAGCCCGACCAGGCCGCCGAGCCAGGGGCGGCGGCCGGCGGTGGTCAGGGCGAGCACCAGGGCCAGGACGACCCCGAAGAGCGCGGCGGTGAGCGCGAGCTGGATCGTCGGCCAGATCTGCGAGGCCAGGACGTCGCCGACGCCACGCTGCAGGATGTAGGAGCGGCCCAGGTCTCCCCGCAGCAGGCGGAGCAGATAGTCGCCGTACTGCTGGAGCGGGGAGCGGTCCAGCCCCCACTCGGCGATGATCTGCGCCCGCCGCTCGGGGGTGTCGAGGCCGTCGCCGACGAGCACGTCGACCGTGTCGCCGGGGGCGAACATCAGGGCGAGGTAGGCCGCGGTGGCGGCGGCCCAGAGCACGGCGACGCCCGCTCCGAGCCGCCGGACCACCGGGCCGAGCCACCCGGCGGCGGCCAGCCCCCGCCGCCGGGTGAGTGTGAGAGTGCTCACGTCCCTGTCCGGACGTCGTAAGCACTGTCGGGAGTGCCGGAGACCGGCTCGAAGGTGATCCCGGTGACCGAGGCGCGGTGGGCGATCTGGTCGGCGGGAACGTAGAGCGGGAGCAGGAGCGCCTCGTCGGTGACGACGGTCTTCTGCACCTTCGCGTAGAGCTCCTTGCGCTCGGCGAGGTCGGAGGTGGCCGACGCGTCGGCGAGCAGCTCGTCCAGCTCGGCGTTCCCGAACTTCGTGCGGTTGATCGCGGCGTCCTTCACCAGGATCAGGTTGAGCGCCGCCCCGGCGTCGGTGTCGCCGCGCGAGTTCTCGAAGATCTCGTACTCGTTGTCGTCGACGGCCTTCTGCGCGGTGCCCTGGTCCACGATCTTGACTTGGAAGTCGATCCCCGCGCTCTGCTTGACGGCCGCCTGGACGGCCTGGGCGAGGACGTCGCGGCGGTCGCGGACGAACGGCGCGGCGTTGACGGTGCGCACGGTCAGCCTCTTGCCGTCCTTGACCCGGAAGCCCTCGGCGTCGCGCTCCTTCCAGCCCGCCTCGTCGAGCAGCCGGTTGGCCCGCGCCGGGTCGTCGCCGAAGGTCTTCTCCAGCGAGGGGTCGTAGAACTGCGGGCTGCCCTGGCCGATGACGCTCCAGGCCCGCTTGGCGGTGCCCTGGTAGACGGAGGTGAGCACCGCGTCCACGTCGACGGCGTCGCGGAAGGCCTCGCGGACCCGCCTGTCGTCGAACGGGGGGCGGGAGACGTTGAAGTAGTAGGAGAACGCGCTTCCGGAGTTGAGGCTGGTCTCCAACCTCAGCTCGGGGTCGCCCTTGATGAGGCCGATCTCGGTGGCGGGCACGCCCTCGATCACCTGCACCTGCCCGGAGGTGAGCGCGCCGACCCGTACCGCCGCCTCGGGCAGGAAGCGGTACGTGATGTCGGCCAGGTGCGCCGGCCCTTGGTGGGCGGAGCCGGTGGGCGGCCAGTTGTAGTTCGGGTTGCGCCTGTAGTGGACCTCCTGGCCGGGGACGAACCGGTCGAGGACGAACGGCCCGGTGCCGACCACGTCGACGCCGCCCGCCTTGAGGTCCTTGGCGCTCTTCAGCGACTTCGGGGAGACCTGGCCCGCGTACGGGGAGGAGAGGAAGTCCAGGAACAACCCGTCGGGGGCCTTCAGCGTGACCTTCAGGGTGTGCGGCGCGGTCGCCTCCGCCCTGTCGAAGTTGCGCAGCTGGACGGCGCTGACCGCGGCGTTGTAGCCGGGCGAGACGAGCTGGTCGAGGTTGGCCTTCACCGAGGCGGCGTCGAACTTCTCGCCGTCGTGGAAGGTGACGTCGTCGCGGAGCTCGAAGGTGTAGGTCAGCCCGTCCTCGGAGACCTTCCAGGACGTGGCCAGCCACGGCAGGAACTCGCCGTTCCGCCCCCGGGCGATCAGGGCGTCGAACTGGTTGTGGACCAGCAGGCGGGCCTTGTTCTGACCCCACTGGTGCGGGTTGAAGGTGATCGGCTGTGTCTCCACCGCCCACACGAGCGACCCGCCGTCACCACCGTCACCACCGCCGCCCTCACCGCCGGCCGCCGCGCTCGGGGCCCCGCTCTCGGCTCCGCACGCCGTGAGCGCCAGCACCCCGGCGAGCGCCAGGGCGCCCCATCGCAACTTCACGTTCTTCTCCTCGTGCTTCGGTACGACATGCCTCTGTACGGCGTGCTGCTGCGCGGCGGGCTCGGACGGCTCGGTGAGGCGCCGGCCGGGACGACCGGCGTGATCGGGGTGATCGGGGCGGTTCATGCGACGTGCCGTCGTATCTGGGTTCCGGCGGCCTCGGACAGCACGATCCGGGCGAGGGCGTCGGCGTGGCGGAAGAGCGGGGCGTTGAGGTGCGGCCTGGCGAAGCCGCCGGTGGCCCGGCCGCCGACGACCCAGGGGCCGAAGGCGAACCTGCGGGGGTGCGGGGTGCCGGACCTGTCGAGCAGGCGGCGGTCGGCGGGCCGTACGCTCACCAGACCCGACTCCTCGTCGAGCTCGCCCCGGTCGCGGAGCGCGGCGATGAGCGGGTCGACGGCCCGGCTCACGCTGGGCGCGGGCAGCCTGGCCTCGACGAGGGTGGTGGCCGTCACGCCGCCGGGCACGGTGGGACTCTGTGCCCGCCAGCGCCCGTCGTGGTGGTCGACCTTGAGGTCCGCGCCGAGGAAGGTGACCACCCCCGCCCTGGCCAGGGCGCGCAGCTCCTCCAGCCGGGGTCCCGGCGGGCCGCTGGCGACGTAGCTGAAGAACCCGCCGAACCACGGGTCGGAGACGCCCAGCTCGGCGAGGACACCGTAGACGGAGAGCAGCCCGAGGATCATGGCGTGGTCGGCGCTGTGCGCCGGATCCGAACGTCGTTCCAGGTCGACGGTGAGATAGCCGCGCATCCACTTCTGCAGGCCGGCCTGGTCGCCGAACCGGATGCCGTCCAGCGGCCGGTCGAGCCGGTCGAAGTCGAGCCGGTCCGGGTGCCGGGGCACGGCCTCGCGGATCAGCCTGCGCATCCCGAGGCTGCGCCACTCCTCGGCGGCGAAGCCCTCCTCGAACTGCGCCCAGCCCAGTTTGGCGCGCTCGGGGTGGGCGGTGATGAGCTCGTGGTAGTACGCGAAGGCCAGCTCCTTGGCGACCAGCGGCCACACGTCGCGGCGGAAGTTCCACGGTCCCTCCCCCAGCGTCTCGCGGGTGAGGAAGCGCGGCACCGGCGGGCGGGCGCCGGTGAAGGGGTAACCGGTCTTGGAGTGGTACGGCACGCCGCGCCGCGACCCCACGCGCAGGAGGGGCTCGCGCCCGTTGGGCAGGTAGACCAGCTCCCCGTCGTACTCGCGGACGAACCGGCCGCCCCGGCCCGAGGTGAGCAGCACCATCAGGTCGACGAAGGCCAGCCCCATCCCCCGCACGATCACCGGCTCTCCCGCGGGAACGCCGTCCAGGTCGAGGTCCGCCGCGTAGCCGGTGGGCAGGTAGCGCAGCCCCCCGCGCGCGGCCAGATCGGCCAGCGCGCCCTCCTCCCTCGTCGGCGTCACGTCGCCGTGTCCCTGGGCCAGGATCACCGCGTCGGCCTCGATCGTCCGGCCGTCGTCCAGCGTCACCGCCTGCCCGCCGGGGACGTCGGCGAGGTCGACGGCGCGGGCGGCGTGCACGTGCACCCGGACGCCGCGCGGGGCGTTCGCCACCGCCTGCCGGAAGACGTGGGAGAGGTAGCCGTTCTGTGCCGGGCGGGAGGCGAACCTGCCGGGGTCGCCGCCGAGCCACTCGGCCAGCGTGGGTCCGGGGCGGATCGGTCCCTCGCAGCGCACCGACTCGTCGGTGAAGAGCGTCACGTCGGCGGCGGCGGAGTTCATCCAGAGCAGGTCCGGCTGGTCGTGGCGCCAGACGCGCCCGCCGCCCGGCGGGTGGGGGTCGATCACGTGGACGTCCAGCGACGGCCAGCCGAGCAGGTCGGCGGCGTTGGCGCAGATGCGCTCCACCAGGCAGGTGCCCGTCGGCCCGGCGCCGACGACGGCGATCGAGGCGCTCATATGGCGGCTCTGCGGTGCGGCTGGTCCCAGTCGGCGTGCGACGGCTCGACCGGGATCCGCCAAGCGTCGGTCTCGCCCGACGGACGGGCGACGACGGCGAAGTCGGTGTTCTCGCGGAAGGCGGGGTGGGCGTACAGGTCCCTGGCGTAGGCCCACAGGTTGGGGAAGGCGGTCAGCGGGCGCTCGCTGATCCTCGCCGCCGGGTTGTCGCTCAGGTCGAAGCGGAGCAGGGTCGGCCAGAGCCGCACGTCCGCCTCGGTGATCCCCGAGCCGAACAGGAACCTGCGGTCGGCCAGGCGGGCGTCCAGCTCGTCCAGGAAGGCGACCACGGCCCCGCGCGCCTCGGTGTACGCGGCCTCGGTGGTGGTCGCCGCCACGCGGCCCGCCGCCGTGTTGACGATCTCGTAGATCCTCGTGTTGAGCTCGTCGATCTCCGGCCTGAGCTCCTCGGGGTAGAGGTCGGCCTCGGGGTCGCCGCCGAACCGGGTGGCCAGGTCGATCGTGATGTCGGGGAAGTTGTTGCTGACGATGCGGCCGGTCGTCCTGTCCCACAGGACCGGCACCGAGACGTGCCCGTCGAAGCCGGGCTCGGTCACCTCGTACGCCTGCCGAAGGATGGTGAACCCGTTGACCGGGTCGGCCCCGCGCCGCTCGCGGAACGCCCACCCGCGCCCGTCGCGCTCGTCGTCGACGTAGGAGAGCGAGACCACGTCCTGGAGTCCCTTGAGGGAGCGCACGATGGACGCGCGCTGCGCGTACGGACAGACGGCCGCGACGTAGAGGTGGTAGCGCCCGGGCTCGGTGGGGAAGGCGGGTGTGCCGATCCGCCCCTGGAAGGGGTAGCGCGGGCCGGGCCTGCCACCGGGCCGGTAGTGGCCGTGGGTGTCGAGGTCGACGGGGCTCGCGTGGTTCAGTGTGCTGGTCTTCGACATGTGGCGCTCCCGGCATGTCTCGGTGACCCTGGTTGAGGGGGTCCGCGCTTGCGGCACGCCCACCGTGCCGCCAGGTCTCCCCCGGAGGCACCCCGCCGCGGTGCGAGGGTTGCCGGTCAGCCAGCCGGGGCTTCTCACTGACGCTCTTAACCTATTTAGAAGGTAGGAAATACATAGATCTCTGTCAAGGCTTAGTGTCGTGGAATGTCCTATGAGAGCGTGAACGTGGTCTACCGCAAGTACGACGGATCACTGCACTGGCATCACCGCGGCCTGCTGCTCGGCGAGGACGAGCACGGGGTGTGGACGGGCTGCGTGGCCGACTCCAGTGGCCACAAGGGCGACGGTCCCGCGGTCCCCTGGCCGCATCCGTTCGTGATGCTCTTCCCGCGCGACGCCTGGTGGACGGCCGCCTTCAACGCCGCCCCGCACAAGCACGAGATCTACTGCGACGTCTCCACGGTGCCGGAGTGGAGAGACGGCGAGGTCACCATGGTCGACCTGGACCTCGACGTGATCCGGACCCGCCGGAACCTGCTGAAGGGCCGCCCGAGCAGGGTCTTCCTGGACGACGAGGACGAGTTCGAGGAGCACCGGGTCAAGTACGCCTACCCGACCGACGTGGTCGAGAACGCCCGAGCCTCGGCCGCCTGGCTGATGGAGGCCGTCACCTCCCGCACCGCCCCCTTCGGGGACGCGCCGCGCTGGCTCACCCTGGTCGGCTGAACCATGGGCGGGGGTGCCGGGGGTGGCGACCCCCACCGCCCCGGCACCCCCGCGACCTCAGCGGGCGCGGTGGCGGAACATCCTGGCGGAGAGGACCGCCGAGACCAGCAGGAAACCGCCGCACCAGGCCAGCGCCTTCCACGGGTCGCCCCCCACGGGCCGGTCGAGCAGCAGGCCGCGTACGGACTCGATGATCGGCGTGGCCGGCTGGTTCTCCGCGAACCCGTGCAACCACGCGGGCATGGTGTGCACCGGGACGAAGGCGCTGCTCGGGTAGGGCAGGAACATCACCAGGAAGGTGAAGGCGCCCGCGGCCTCCGGCGTCCTGGCCAGCAGGCCGACCAGGGCCGAGACGGCGGACATGGCCAGGACGAACACCACCAGGACGCCCACCGCCGCGGCCCAGCCGGACAGGCCCGCGTCCGCCCGGAAGCCGAGCAGGAACGCGACGGCGAACACGATGGCGAGCGAGGTGAGGTTGCGCACGGTGCTCGCGGCCACGTGCCCGCCCAGGAACGCCCCGCCGCCGACGTCCATCGACCTGAACCTGTCGACGATCCCCCGGCTCATGTCGTGGCTGACGGCGACCGCGGTCAGGGAGGCGCCGTAGGAGGCGCACATGACGAGGATGCCGGGGACGGCGTAGGTGACGTAGTCGGTGCCGGTCTGTATCGCGCCGCCGAACAGGTAGACGAACAGCAGCATGACCAGGACGGGCATCAGGAACGAGGTGAGCAGCGCGTCGAGGTTGCGCAGCGACAGGCGGACGGCACGGCCGGTCATCACCGGCCAGGCGGCGAGTTCAGACACCGGCCCGCTCCCTGTCCGTCAGCGCGAGGAACGCGTCGTCGAGCGTGGCGCCGCGCACGGTGAACCTCTCGACCGCCGAACGCCCCGGGTCCACCTCGTCCAGCAGGGCGCGGATCCCCGTGGCGCTCCCGTCGGTGGCCGCCCCGACGGTCAGCGTGGCGAGATCGGCGTGGAGGGCCCGCGCCCCGAGAAGGCGCGTCACCTCGGCGAACGACCGCGCGTCGGACAGGACGAGGTCCAGCCGCCAGGCGGCGACCCTCGCCTTGAGCTCGTCGGCGGTGCCCTCCGCCACCACCCGCCCGCCGTCGAGCAGCGCGATCCTGTCGGCCAGGCTGTCGGCCTCCTCCAGATACTGGGTGGTCAGGAAGACCGTGGTACCCGTGCCGGTGAGCTGGGTGATCACCTCCCACATCGCCTGCCTGCTCCGCACGTCGAGACCGGTGGTCGGCTCGTCGAGAAAGATCACCGACGGCGCGCCGACCAGCCCCGCGGCCAGGTCCAGCCGTCGCCACATGCCGCCCGAGTACGTGCCGACCCGCCGCCTCCCCGCCTCGACCAGGTCGAACCGCTCCAGCAGCTCGGCCGCCCTGCGGCGGGCCGCCGCGCGCGACAGACCGGACAGGCGGCCCATCATCCGCAGGTTCTCCTCGCCGGTCAGCAGCTCGTCGACCGCCGCGTGCTGGCCGGTCAGGCTGATGGCGCGGCGGACCCGGCGGCGGTCGCGCACGACGTCGAACCCGGCCACCGTGGCCCGCCCCGCGTCCGGCCTGACCAGCGTCGCCAGGGTGCGCACGGTCGTGGTCTTGCCCGCGCCGTTCGAACCGAGCAGCGCGTACACGCTGCCCCTGGCGACGCGCAGGTCGACACCGGTCAGGACGGCGACCCGGCCGTAGGACTTGGTGAGGCCGACGACCTCTATCGCTGGTTCCACTGCCCCTCCTGCGTATGGCGTACGCTCTACTGTTTATGGCATACGCGGTATTGCGTAAGGTATACACTCACGGGAAAGGACGGTCAAGCCCGGGAGCGCGATGGAAGTGCCGGAAAGCGTGGAGATCGCCTGGGGGCTGCGCGAGCGGCCCGGCAAGGGGCCCAAACGCACCCTGAGCCTGGAGCACATCGTGGAGGCGGCCCTGCGCGTGGGCTCCGCGGAGGGACTCCCCGCGGTCTCGATGAGCAAGATCGCCGCCGAGCTCGGCGTCTCCACGATGGCGCTCTACCGCTACGTCACCTCCAAGGGCGACCTGCTCATGCTCATCACGGACGCGGTGCTCGGCCCTCCTCCCCCGCTTCCGGAGCCGGGCGACGACTGGCGCCGGGGCGTCCACCGGTGGGCCGCCGCCATGCGCGCCTCCCTGCAGAGGCACCCCTGGTCGTTGCGCATCCCCATCACCGGCCCGGGGATCATGCCCAACCACGTCGCCTGGCTGGAGGCCGGGCTGCGCTGCCTGCGCGGCACCGGACTCGACCCGGACACGAAGCTGGCGGCGCTGCTGCTGGTCAACGGCTTCGTCAGGACCGAGGTGGCGCTGCTGGCCGACCTCCAGGACGCCTTCGACGCCTCCCAGGTCACCGACGAGGAGGCGCTGTCCGGCTACGCCCGGTCACTCGCCAGGCTCACCGACGCCGAGCGCTTCCCCGAGATCCACGAGCTTCTCGAAGCCCGGGTCTTCGACATGTCGGGCGGTCCCGACGACGAGTTCGCCTTCGGCATGGACCGCATCCTCGACGGCGTCGCGGTGCTCGTGACCGGAAAACCGCCCGCCTGATCCGGAACGGCCTCGCACCCCTCGCACCCCTCGCGCCGGAAGCCGCCCCGGCCCGGCGGCCCGGCGGCGTCCCGCGCTCGACGGCGTCCGGCGCTCGACGGAACGGAAGGCCGCCGGCCTCGCCCGCGAAGAAGCCCAGGGGCCGCGGAGGACTACAGGGGCGGGAAGCCGGGCGCGCGGCGCTCGACGAAGCTGGCGACGCCCTCGACGAAGTCCGACCGGCCGAAGGACTCGGCCATCAGACGCGTCGCGGCCGACTCCGACGCCTCCAGGCTCTGCTGCCAGTCACCCCAGACCTGACGCTTGATCACGGCCATCGAGGCCGGGGAACTGTACGTCGCCAGCTCGCGGGCGTAGGCCAGCGTCTCCTCCATCAGCCTCTCCCCCGGCACCGACCGGCCGGCCAGGCCCAGCTCGTACGCCTCGGCGCCGGTGAAGGTGCGGCCCGACAGCAGCAGGTCCATGGCCCTGGCCTGACCGGCCAGCCGGGGCAGGACCCACGACATGCCGTACTCGGCGATCAGGCCGCGCCGGGCGAAGGCGGTGGTCCACTTGGCCTCGGCGGCGGTGAAGACCAGGTCGCAGAGCAGGGCGTGGACCATGCCGAGCCCGGCGCAGGCGCCGTTGACGGCGGCGATGATCGGTTTGCGGATCGTGGTCGGGAAGGTGGTGGGGCGCGGGTCGGGCCGCCCCGCGTAGGAGCCGTCCTGCAGGGCGGTGAGCGTCCGGAAGTCCGCACCGGCGCAGAAACCCCGCCCCGCGCCGGTGACCACGATCACCCGGACCTCGGGGTTCTTCTCGGCCTCGGCCAGCTGGTCGAAGTAGCGGCGGCCCATCTCGTCGGTCCAGGCGTTGAGCCGGTCCGGGCGGTTGAACGTCAGCGTCAGCACGCCCCGCTCGATCGACGACAGCACCAGATCGACCATCCCGCATCCCCTCGGAAGCCCGTCGGGGCTCTCCGCCCGGAGAGCCACAGAATATCGTTCTACACCTTTTCCCTCTCCGGCGTCAGCATGTGCGAGCGGACCAGATCCTCGACCGTGGCACGCAGGCCGAGGAAGGAGGAGGTGCGCTTGACCGTGAGGGCCCGGTAGGCGGGCAGGTCGATCGGGACCTCGGCGGCGACCCTGCCGGGACCGCAGGCGAAGACGAGCACCCGCTGGGCGAGCAGGACGGCCTCCTCCACGTCGTGGGTGACCATCAGCACCGTCGTGCCCGTGTCGCGCCACACCTCGCGCAGGAAGAGCTGCATGTCCTCCTTGGTCTGTACGTCCAGCGCCCCGAAGGGCTCGTCCAGCAGCAGCACGGCCGGCTCGCACGCCAGCGCCCTGGCGATCGCCACCCGCTGGCGCTGCCCGCCGGACAGCTGCCGGGGCAGCGCGCCCGCCAGGGACGACAGCCCGACCTCGCCGAGATACCAGCGGACCCGCCGCTCCCTGTCCGCCCGGGAGATCGGCAGCAGCCGCAGCCCGAAGGCCACGTTCTCGGCGACGGTGAGGAAGGGGAACAGCGCGCCCGACTGGAAGACCAGCCCGCGCTCGGGCCCGGGGCCCGTGACGGGTGCCCCGTCGAGCGAGATGGATCCCGCGCTCGCCGGGGTGAGCCCGGCGATCAACGACAGCAGCGTCGACTTGCCGGAGCCGCTCGCCCCGACCACGCACACGAACTCGCCCGGCTCCATCGACAGGTCGATGCCGTCCAGGACGCGCGTGGTGCCGTAGTCCTTGGCCACACCGCTCAGCACGAGGGTCATGCCGCCCACCTTCCGGAACGGTCGCTCGGCACTCGTGACGTGGACCTCACACCACCCACCTCCCGAGACGGTCGCGCAGGACGCGCAGCGCGACGTCGATCAGCAGGCCGACGACCCCGATCACGATGAGCACCGCGAAGATCTTGTCGGTCTGCAGGAACCGCTGGGCCCGGACGATCCGGTAGCCGAGCCCCGACTCGGCCGCGATGAGCTCGGCCACCACCACGAAGTTCCACGCGGCGGCGGCGTTGATCCGCGCCGCGTCCACGACCGCCGGGAGCGCGTACGGCCAGGTCACCTTCCTGAGGATCTCACCGCGCCGGGCGCCGAGGGTGGCCGCGGCCTGGCCCAGCTCGCCGGGCACCCGCCGTACGGCGTCGGCGACCATCAGCGTGTTGAAGAACACCACGCCCAGCACGAGGATCGCGATCTTGGAGGGCTCGCCGAGGCCCAGCCAGATGATCAGCAGGGGGATGAAGGCGGCGGCCGGCATGTAGCGGAGCAGGCCGACGACCGGTTCCAGCAGCGCCAGCGCCACGGCCGAGGTGCCCATGGCGACGCCCAGCGGCACCGAGATCAGCACCGCCAGCCCGAACCCGGCACCGACCCTGCCGAGGCTGGCGAGGGTGTCGTCGACCAGCTGTCCGGTGCCCAGCATCTCCGCGAACGCCTCCAGGACGGCCAGCGGGGAGGGCAGAAAGGTGGGATCCACCAGGTCCGCCGTGCTGACGGCGGCCCAGAGGGCGAGCGGGAACAGCACCGAGGCCGCCCGCAGGCCCCAGCGGGCCCGGACGGACAGGCCCTGCCCGCCGGATCGGCCTTTCCCGGGGAATCGGCCTTTCGCGGCGGACCGGTCTTTCCCGCCGGACAGGCCGGAACCAGAGCCGGGGCGCCGTCCCCGAAGGCGTCCCGGCCGGACCGGGCGCCGGGGCAGCGGCTCCCAGTCCTGCCGCCCCGCGCCGGGAGACGCGACGGGCTCCGTGGTCCGCGCGCTCATGAGGGCCTCGACCTTCCGGGTGGCGAGCAGGGCGAGCCGGACCCGCCCTGGCAACAACCGGTCGTCGCCCGGCGTCGTCTCCATGTCGACGCTCCCGCTCTCGCAGCTCTCACGGCTTGCGGCTCCTGACGGATCACGGCTTGAGACTCCTGACGAACTTCGGCTCGAACAGGCCGTCCAGCGAGGGCTCGGTGTCGGCCAGGCCCGAGTCGACGAGGAACTTCGCGATCAGGGCGGCCTGGTGGCCGAGGCGATCGCCGGTGTCACCCGGTTCGAAGGCGGCGAGGTTGTCCTCCAGGGAGAAGATCGTGGTCCCCGCGTCGTAGCTCGCGTAGTCGGCCTCGCTCACCCCCGCCCGCCTGGCCATGATCGCGGTGGCGTCGGCCTTGTTGGCGGCGATCCACTCCAGGGTCTCGAACCAGGTCTTCACCAGCGCCTGCACCTCCTGCGGCCGCTCGGCGACCAGTGAGGTCGCCACCACCAGATGGTCGGGGACGGCCCCGGGGAAGTCCTTGGAGGTGGCGATCGCCGTCGAACCGGGCAGCTCCAGGGCGGTGGTGGTGAAGGGTGCGAACACGCCGACCGCGTCCACCTGGCCCGCTTTGAAGGCCGCGGCGGCGGCGTCGGTCGGCAGCGGCTTGAAGGTGACGTCCTTCTCGGTCAGCCCCGCCTTCCGCAACGCGAGCAGCAGCAGGTAGTGGTCGACCGTCCCCTGTTCGGCCGCGACGGTCTTCCCCTTCAGGTCGGCCACCGTGGAGACGCCGGACCTGGCGATGATCTGGTCGTTGCCGGTGGAGTTGTCGTTGACCAGCACGATCGTCTGCTTCGCCCCGCCGGACACCGAGGCGATGGTGTCGTTGAGCGTCTGGCTGTTGGCGTCGACGTTGCCGGTGGCCAGCGCGGTCAGGCTGTCGGTGTAGCTGTCGAAGTACTTCAGCTCGACCTCGAGGCCGTTCTTGGCGAACAACCCCTTCTCCTGGGCGACCTGCCAGGGAAACCAGCCGGGCCAGGCGGAGAAGCCCAGCGTGAGGGTCTTCTTCCCGCCGGGGGCGGCGGGCTCGGCGGCCCCTCCCGGGGTGGACGCGCACGCCGCGCAGGCCACGAGCAGGCAGAGCGGGACGAGCAGGCGAAGCGAGAGCGGCGACCGGGGCGACCGAGGCCGGGGGAACGAGGGGAACGAACCGAGCGGGCCGAGCGCACGGGACGAACGCCGCGAACCGAACAGGCCGAGTGAGCGGAGGGTGACGAGCGGGCGGCGGAGCATCAGGAGGCTCCCTTCCTCGCGGGCAGGTGCCCGGAACGGACCAGGCAGCCGAGGGTGTCGCAGATGACGCGGGTGGCGATCAACGAGGTGATCTCCGCGTTGTCGTAGGGCGGCGAGCACTCCACGACCTCGATCCCGGCCAGCGGCGCCGCGTCGGCGATGATCTGGATGAACTTCAGGACCTCGCGCGGCAGGAAGCCTCCGGGTTCCGGCCAGCCGGTGCCGGGGACGAACGCGGCGTCCAGGCAGTCGACGTCGAAGGAGAGCCACACGGCCTCGGCGTCCTTCCAGGCGACCTCCAGCGCGCGCTCGGCCGCCGCCTCGATGCCCATCTCCACGCAGTCGGTGACCGTCATGATCGTGGTGCCGCGTTCGCGGCCGACCTTCACCCCCGGCCGGGGCGCCTGCCAGCCGCCGATGCCGATCTGCACCAGGTTCTGCGGCGGCACGTTGGGGATGTCGGTCGCGTGGAACCACGGCGTGGTGTGCATGCGCTCGTCGAGGTCGGTCTCCTGGGTGTCCACGTGCCGGTCGAAGTGGATGATCCCGAGATTGCCCGACAGATGCTCGGCCACGCCGCGCACGGTCGGGTACCCGATGGAGTGGTCGCCGCCCAGGACGACCGGGAAGGCCCCGCTGGAGTAGACGTGCGAGACGGCCTTGGAGATCTGGTCGAAGGTCTTCTCGATGTTGCCGGGAATGGTGAACACGTCCCCGAGATCGGCCATCGTGATCGACTCGCGCAGGTCCACCCCCAGCTCGAAGCTGTAGGGCCCGTACAGGGCGGAGATCTTCCTGATCCCCTGCGGGCCGAAGCGGGTGCCCGAGCGGTAGGTCGTGCCGCCGTCGAACGGCGCGCCCAGGATCGCCACGTCGTACTCCCCGCAGCGCCGCACGTCCTCGACGTACGGGGCCTTGAGGAAGGTGTTGATCCCCGCGAAGTGCGGCAGCTCTCCCCGGGAGAAGGTCGGGATGCGCCGGTCGACGATGGAGTCGGCGCCCTGCAGACCCACCTCCAGGGCCCAGGCGACCTCGCGTTCCCAGTTGGTGGTGGGCAGTTCGGCCTCGCGCTCGACGGCGAAGCGGGCCTCGGGGCCGTACCGGCCGGGCCCCGAGGGGGCCGCGCCGGAAGGACCCTGGCGGGCGGGGTCGGAAGCGGACGGGTGCCAGTGCATGGAGCTCCGATCAGCTCGGAACCCGGCCGGAGGGCAGCCGGGATCGGCCGGCCTCCCGGGCTTTTGTCCCGCCGTGGAACGGCCGCGTGGCCGCCTGCACCTCTCGGACCAGTCCCGCGCCGACGCCGTACGACCTCACGATCGTGGCGCGCGGCGTCGGCGGCGGCGGAACCCTAGGTGCGCCCCACCATGAGGTGGGTCACTGCAAGTGCATCGCCGGTACGTTTCCTCCGGATTAACCCCCCGTTGCAGTCCGGTGACCGAGTGCACGCTCCATGGAGTCCGGATGGTGGACGAAGTTCGGCGACAGCAGCCGGTCCTCGTAGTAGCGGTGGAAGACCGGCGTGGCCGAGGAGGACATGGGGGGAACGATCCAGGTCCAGTCGGCCGGGCAGACCCGTCCCTCCCTCTCCTCGCGTTCGAGATGCATCAGGAAGTGCCTGGACTCGGTGTGGTGGTCCGTCATCGTCACCCCCGCCCGCTCGAAGGAGTGCAGGACGGCCACGTTCAGTTCCACCAGCGCGTGGTCCCGCCAGAGCGAGCGGTCGCTTTCGGTGTCCAGTCCCATGCGCCGGGCGATCAGCGGCATCAGGTCGTAGCGGTCGGTGTCGGCCAGGTTGCGGGCGCCGATCTCGGTACCCATGTACCAGCCGTTGAACGGGGCCGCCCGGTAGCAGATCCCGCCGATCTCCAGGCACATGTTCGAGATGACCGGCACCGCGTGCCAGCGCAGTCCCAGCTGCTCGAACCACGGGTGGGTGGGGTGCGAGAGCGCGACCTCCAGCACGGCGTCGCCGGGGATCGTGGACAGCAGCGGCGGCCCGTCCCCCACCGAGACCGCCAGCGGGAGAACGTCGAAGGGACTTCCGGGACCGCCGGGCCAGCCGAACTCGCGCAGCATCGCGGTGAAATCGGTGTAGCGGGGGTCACCGACGACAGAGCCGTCCTCCATCGCGTACCCGGCGTAGCGGATGAGCTGCTCGTTCCAGATCCGCGGCCCCGGGGCCCCCGGCCGGTCCTGCGGGAAAACGGTGATCGTCGGGCGGATCCGGCGACTCGGCGCCGCGTCCCGCAGGTGGTTCACGCACTCGACGGCGACCCCCTCGGCCGTGGTGACGTGCCGCCGGTCGCGCACCCGCAGCGAGCGCCAGTACAGGCGTCCGATGCACCTGCCGCTGTTGCGCCAGGCCACCCTGGCGCCGAAGATCAGCTCGCCGGGAGTGTGCGTGTACGTCCCGGTCCTGGCGATCTCCTGCCGGACCTCGCGCAGGCGCTCCCGCAGTACTCCCGCCCCGGGATTCTCCGTGTGGAACAGCTCGAGGTAGTCCTCGGCCGCCGCCACGTCGACCGGGGGCACCTCGGGGACACCACCGAGGATCCCGGGGACCCCGAGGACGTCAGGGACGCCGGGGACGTCATAGATCGGATCCGGCGCACGCCGCCGGGACCTTCGCCAGGTCAGCACAGAAAAAACCACCAATTGTGGCTCACGGGCACGACGACCGTTCCGGGCGGCGCGGTGCCCTGAACGCGGCGGCCCTTCCCCGCTGCGATCGCTGTTGTCCGCGGCAACCGCGCATCGGCTCACTCGCCGCGATCAGGGCGGCACCGGGCGCGGCGTTCCTCATTTTCTGTGATTCACCGTGGTTTGTCCGGCGAATCGCGACGCGAGAGGCCACCTGAATCGGAACGAGAGACGACGAAGGCCCCGGAAGCGGGGCTTCCGGGGCCTTTCGACTGGCTCCCGCGATAGGACTCGAACCTATAACCTGCCGGTTAACAGCCGGCTGCTCTGCCGATTGAGCTACACGGGATTGCGCTTTGCGCTGGTCGGACCGGGTGTTCCCCGTTCCTTGCGGCGCAGGAATAGATTAGCGCACTCCATGGGTGTGTGTCGCATCGATACTCCGGGGTAGGTGCGAGACGAGGCGATCCGCGAGTGATCACAGGACAGGGTCCGCGGAACATGCTTGTGGAGGTGGACATGCGTTATCGACTGATGCTCGGGCTGGGATTCGCGGTCGGCTACGTCCTGGGGAGCCGTGCCGGCCGGGAACGTTACGAACAGATCAAGGGGCTGGCCCAGCGGATCTCCGACAACCCCACCGTGCAGGAGACGGCCGGCCTGATGGGCGCCAAGGTCTCCAAGGCGACGGGCGTGGCCAGGACCAAGGTGAGCGACGTGGCCAGGAACCGGTTGCCGTTCCTGCGCTCCGCCAACGGCTGGCACGGCGACGAGCACGACGACACGGGCACCGGCTGGCCGGAAAACCAGAGGACCAACGCGCCCTACTGATCTTTCCAGCCGCCCCGTCGGCACTCACGGGCCGGGAACGGCCCGCCGGTGCGAAAGGCCCCTCCAGGGGCCTTTCGCGTGTCCGGGGCCGATCTTCACCCACTCCCGGGCCCACCCGGAAACCCGGCTCCTCCGAGAAACCGGTTCGTACGGGAGCCCGGCTCACCCGGAAACCCGGCCCGTACCGGAACGTAGGTCCTCATACCGGAACGGGAAGTTTCAGCCGGTTCAGCCGATCGGCCCCGGGCGGCCCGGCTCCGGCGTCTCAGACGCCGAAGCTCCGGCGTGTCTCCTCGAGCGCCTGCTCCGCGAGGGCGCGCAGGCCGGGATCTTCCGGATCGAGACCGGCGTCGAAGACGAACTCCCAGATCAGCCGGTCGGCGTCGGTCTTCCTCGCCACCAGCCGCACCCCTCCTCGCGCGTCCAGCGGAACGTACTGGTTGACCACGATCGAGGCGGTCACCCGCTCCCGCACGGCCTCGGGGATCCGGCCGGGCTCGGGCAGCAGCGCCCGGTGCGACCGCCCGTCGGTGGTGCCGACCGTCAGCCCCTCCTCGTCCCACACCCCGCGATCCACCTGGAACCAGGGCAGGCGTTCACCGCCCAGGTAGAGGGCCTTGTCCGCGGCGATCACGTAGCCGTCGGGCCCCTCGGCGTAGACGAGCACCCGGTCACCCGGAGCGAGGGCCGCGCGGACCTCGGAGGGCATGCGATTGAAGAGCTTCACCGTTCCACGGTATCCGCCAGCAGGTCGAGGGTGAGCGCGGCCGACCAGGAGAAGTCCCTGCTGCCCCGCCCGCTGCCGTCGAAGGGGTCGAAGCACTCGCGGAAGCCCGCCTGCCGCACGAGGCGCAGGGTGCCCGAGCCGAGCAGCCGCACCAGTCCCGGCAGATCGTGCGCGCCCGCCGCCCGCCGCAACAGCCAGTTGGTGTTCACCCAGGACGGCCCGCGCCAGTAGCAGGACCGGTCGAACTGCTGGGCGCGGATCTCGCAGCTCGGCACCGGGTATCCGGCGGCTCCCATGAAGCGAGCCGACTCCAGCACCCTCACCAGCTCCGCGACCCGGTCGGCGGGCATCTCCCGGTCGAGCATCGGCCCGAAACAGCCGACCGTGCAGACGGGGCTGAGCCGCCCGCCGCGCAGGTCGCGGGCGCGGAAGACGCCGTCGTCCCAGAGGCGTTCCAGCAGCGCCGCACGGATCCGCTCCGCCGCCTCCCGGTACGGGCCCGCGTCCGCGCCCGCCACCGGGGCCAGCTCGGCGAGGGCCTGGCAGGAGGCGAGCCAGATCCCGTTGAACATCGGGTCCTCGACCGCGAACGGGTGCTCGTCCCGCAGGTAGGCCGGATCGTAGCCGGAGTCCCGGTAGCCCAGGACGAGGGCCATGTAGCGGTCGTGGCGGCTGTCGGGATGCCACTCGGGGGGCTCCTCGCGCCGGTGGTAGGCGTGGCGCACCGGGGGCAGCGCCTCCAGCGGCGCGTCCCAGGCGGGACTGTCGTCCATCCCGGACTCCCACGGGTGCACGATCGCGGCCAGCCCTCCCCCGCCGAGGTCCCTGGACGCGGCGAGGTAGTCGTGCTGGGCGGCCAGCATCGGGTAGATCCGCCGTACGAGGGCGACGGCCGTGTCCCGGTCGGCCGCGTGCCGCCATATCCACCACAGGGCCAGCGCGTGCAGCGGCGGCTGCGTCAGCCCGGAGGTGCACACGGCGTTGGGAGAGGCCGGATGGTCCGGGGAGCGCCAGACCGAGGGGCCGGGGAAGTAACCCTCCGCGCGGACGGGGCGGAAGACGATGTGCGGCACCATCCCGGTGCCCCACTGCCCCGCCAGCAGGCTGATCAGCTCGGTTCCGGCCCTGCGGGTGTCCCAGCGGGCCAGGCCCATCGCGACGAAGGTGGAGTCCCAGTTCCACTGGTGGGGGTAGAGGCCGGGCGCGGGGACGGTCGCGGACCCCGTCCAGTTCGCGTCGAGCACGGACCACGCCTCGCGCCCGAGCGCGGCGTCGTCGACCGCCGCTCGCGACTCCATTCGCCCAGTCTGCGCCTGTATCGGTCAGGAGAACAGCCCGGCCTGCCTCGAATGCGCCGAAGAGGGGCGCGGCACGGCCCCCGGAACGGCGCGGGCCCCGGGAACGGAGGTTCCACGACGATCACAACAGGCCCCGCGCAACGGCGCGGGCCCCGGGAACGGAGGTTCCACGACGATCACAACAGGCCCCGCGCCGTGTGGCTCCTCAGTCGAGGTAGTCGCGAAGCATCTGCGCCCTCGTCGGGTGCCTGAGCTTGGCGAGGGTCTTCGACTCGATCTGCCGGATGCGCTCGCGCGTCACGCCGAACTCCCTGCCGACCTCCTCCAGGGTCCGGGGATGCCCGTCCGCGAGCCCGAAGCGCAGCTGGATGATGCGCTGCTCGCGATCGGAGAGGGTCGCGAGGATGTCGTCGAGCTGGTCCTGCAGCATGATGAAGGCCGCCGCCTCCATCGGCACCACCGCGTCCGCGTCCTCGATGAAGTCTCCGAGGTCGGAGTCCTCCTCGCCGATCGGCGACTGGAGGGAGACCGGCTCCTGGGCGATCCGCTGGATCTCGATCACCCGATCGATCGGCAGGTCCATCTCCATCGCGATCTCCTCGGGCGCGGGCTCGCGGCCGAGGTCCTGGTGGAGCTGGCGCTGGACCCGTACCAGCTTGTTGATCGTCTCGACCATGTGCACCGGAATCCGAATGGTGCGCGCCTGGTCCGCGATGGCCCTGGTGATCGCCTGGCGAATCCACCAGGTGGCATATGTGGAGAACTTGTAGCCCTTGGTGTAGTCGAATTTCTCGACCGCCCGGATGAGGCCGAGGTTGCCCTCCTGGATGAGATCCAGGAACAGCATCCCGCGTCCCACATATCTTTTGGCGATTGACACGACCAGCCGCAGATTGGCCTCGATCAGCCGCTGCTTGGCCCGCGTGCCCTGCCAGGCGAGCTCCTTGAACTCCGGGAAGACCAGACGCGAGACGACGCTGGTCAGCTTGTCCTCGGCGAACAGGCCCGCTTCGATGGACTTGGCGAGCTCCACCTCCTCCTCGGCCGTGAGCAGGGGCACGCGACCGATCTCCCGCAGGTAGATGCGGACAAGATCGCTGGTCGGGGCCCTTTTCCCGACATCCTCCTCATCGGGCCGGACGGGCTCCTCGTCGCCCTGGGGCTCGAGGACCTCCACTCCGTGCTCGGCGAGCATGCGGACGACGCGTTCGAGCGCGTCGGACGGCAGCTCGGACTTGTCGAGAGCGGCGGCCACGTCATCGACCGTGACGCTTCCGCGCTCCCTTCCCTTCGTAACGAGGTCGGCCACCTGGTCTACCGATGGCGGCCCACTTGGCAGCACCGATGCACCCACGGGAGACAGTCTGCTGTATTGGGTCCCCTAAATGGCAGACCTATTTTTGTCACCGGAGGTAAGGCCGCGATCATTATCGGATCGAGACCTTATTCGGGTTTGGTGGAAACATCCCGCGGATATTAATGCCAATTACGCCGTCAGCTCCCGGCGGCACGATCCCTGAGCACCCGCCGCTGCTGTTCCAGCGCGACCAGTTCTCCGAACAGCCGGTTGTACTCCTGCTGCTCGTCGACCGGGTTCGTCCGCTCCATCCTCGACTTGAGCCGCTCGATGGCCCGCGCCACCGAGACGAGCTCCAGGGCCGCCAGCATGGCCGAGGCGTAGCGCTCCTCGCTCGCCAGGTCGGCGCGCAGCTCCTCCACGGCGAACCGGGTGACGACCCCGCGCAGGGAGTCCTCGGCCCCGCCGAGCAGCAGGTCGACCCACTCTCGCCCGCCCTGCCCCGCCGTGGCGGTGCCGCCGGAGCCGACGATCAGCCGGTAGAGGGCCGCGTGCTCGGGAAGCGTGAACGCCTCCGCTCCCAGCGCCTCGAAGGCCGGGCCGAGCAGCGCGGGACGCTGCACGGCCAGCCGCAGCACCTCCGCCTCGGTCCGTACGCCGGGATCGGTGAGGTCGGCGACCTTGCGGGGCCCCGCGGGGCGCTGCTGGGCGCGCGGCTGGGCCGCCGCGGAGACCTCGGTGATCCGGTCGAGGACGAACTGCTCGTTGTTGAAGCCCAGCCACCGGTCGAGGTCGACGGCGTACAGCCGGCGCAGGGACCTGTCCTTGATGCCGGCCACGATCGGGGCGGCGGCGTCGAGGGCGGAGAGCCGCCCCTCGTTGGTGCTCGCGTCGTAGCGGGAGATCACGCTGCGGATGGCGAACGCGAACAGCGGCTCCCGACCGGCGATCAGGTCGCGCACGGCCGCCTCGCCGTGCCTGATGCGCAGGTCGCACGGGTCGAGGCCGTCGGCCTGCACGGCGACGAAGGTCTGGGTGACGAACTTCTGCTCGTCGGCGAAGGCGCGCAGGGCCGCCTTCTGGCCCGCGGCGTCACCGTCGAAGGTGAAGATCACCTCGCCGCGCGACCCCGACTGGTCGAGCAGCAGCCGCCGGAGCACCTTGATGTGCTCCTCGCCGAACGCGGTGCCGCAGGTGGCCACCGCCGTCGGCACGCCCGACAGGTGGCAGGCCATCACGTCGGTGTAGCCCTCGACGATCACGGCCTGGGAGCGCTTGGAGATCTCGCGCTTGGCCAGGTCGACGCCGTAGAGGACCTCGCTCTTCTTGTAGAGCGGACTTTCCGGGGTGTTCAGGTATTTAGGCCCGTCTTCGGCATCGTTCAATTTCCGTGCGCCGAAACCGATGACGTCGCCGGTTATGTCGCGGATGGGCCAGACCAGCCGTCCCCTGAAGCGGTCGATGGGGCCGCGCCGCCCCTCCTTGGCCAACCCGCCCTTGATCAGCTCCGCGGTGGTGAAGCCCCGCGCCATCAGGTGCCGTGAGAGGGCCTCCCACTCGGCCGGGGCGTATCCGACGCCGAAGCGCTCGGCGTCGACCCGCTCGAACCCGCGCTCCGACAGGAACCTGCGCCCGATCGCGGCGTCGGGGGCGGACAGTTTCGAGACGTAGAACTCCGCCGCCGCCCGGTGGGCCTCGATCAGGCGGATGCGCTCGCCCTGCTCTCGCCCGGGGACGTAGCCGCCCTGCTCGTAGCGGAGCTGGACGCCGGCCCGGTTGGCCAGCCGCTCGACCGCCTCGCCGAACGACAGATGCTCCAGGCGCCGGACGAAGGTGATGACGTCACCGCCCTCGGCGCAGCCGAAGCAGTACCAGTAACCCCGGGTGGGGGTCACGTTGAAGGACGGGCTCTTCTCCTCGTGGAAGGGGCAGAGCCCTTTCAGGTTGCCGCCGCCCGCGTTGCGGAGCTGGATGTGCTCGCCCACGATGTCGGCGATCGGCGAGCGCTCCCGTACGAGCGCGATGTCCTCATCACTGATCCGGCCTGCCACGCCGCGAGTCTAGTCCGGCCCCCCGACAGGTCGGGGCGACGAGTGCGCCCGCCCTCGCCGCGATCTTCCGGCAGGCCGGGGCGCTACTGCCGAGACGGGAGGGACAGGAGGAACGATGACTTTCCCGAAGTGGTCGTGACCAACCAGGACGTCGGTTACAAAGGTAAAGGCGGATTCTCGATAATGTACGCGGGTGGAGATCATGCGATCGGGGCATATAGCACGATTGGCCGCTGTGACCGGCGCGGTGCTCGTCACCGGAGCCTGCGCGTCGCCCGGCGGGGTTGCGGGCATCGGCACGGCGGCTCCGACCCCCGGGACGGAGTCCGCGGCCGGGTCACCGGCCTCGTCGGTCACCGCGACCATACCCGAGGCGACCCCGACCCCGGCCCCCCGGACCGCGGTCGACCGCCCCAAGGCCGACCCGCCGGTTCGGGTCCCGCCGCCGAAGGTCTCCAAGCACACCTACGCCTTCCCGGTGAAGGGCTGCTCGGTCACCTACGAGAGCAGGCTCCTGGTGCTGCCCAAGACCACGATCTGGGCCGGCAAGGGCTGCTCGTTCGTCTCGCCGGTGAACGGCGTGGTCGACGAGGTCAACACCAAGAACCGGTGGAAGCCCTCCACCGACCGCGGCGCCGACCGGGAGGGCCGGTTCGTCACGGTCATCGGCGACGACGGCGTGCGCTACCTCGGCGGCCACCTGGACAAGGTCGCCCTGGGGATCAGGCCGGGACTGCGCGTCAGCGCCGGTCAGGTCCTGGGCCAGATCGGCAACTCGGGCAACGCCCGCTCGACCGCCAGCAACCTCTACTTCGCGATCTCCTGGAAGACCTCCCCCTCGATGTGGTGGGTGCGCCGGGGCATGGTCAAGCCCTGGAACTACCTGGACGCCTGGCTGAAGGGCAACCCCACGCTCTCCCCCAGGGAGGAGATGCAGGCCGTGATGAACCAGACCGGCGCGGCTCCCCGGTGCTTCACCCTGTGCGCGTCGAAACCGCAGCCGACGAAGAAGCCCACCAGGAAGCCGAAGCCGCCGGAGCCGGAGCAGATCCCGCTGGGCGGCACCGGCACCCTGGCCCCGGGAACGTGACACGGCGGCCCGCGACGGGCTCGTCCACGACACCGCCCGGTACGGGGCACCGGGCCTCGTGGAGGGGCGCCGGGCCGGCCCAGGGAACGTGACACGGCCCGGTCAGCGGGCCGCCAGGGCGCGGTGCCAGGCGACGGCGGAGGTGTCGGTGAGCGAGGCGATCTGGTCGACGACCACACGGAGCCGGCCGCCGTCGCCGCCGGCCCTGGCGAAGGCGGGCCTGAACGCGGGCTCCAGGGTGCCGGGGGCGCCCAGCATGATGTGGTGGGCCAGGTCGTGGATCAGCTCGCGCTGCCTGGCCTGGTTGGCGTTGTGCGCGTCGCTCGCCATCACGTAGTGGGCCGTGACCCCCTTGAGCAGCGCGCACTCCAGCCGGGTGGCCCTGGGCACGATCAGGTCGGCGCTGTAGCGGCCGGCCGCCGGCCCGTACGCCTCGCGGGTGGCGACCTCCGCGGACTTGCAGAAGTGGCCGATGAGCGAGCTGGTCAGCCCCTTGATCGCGGCGAGGTCGGCGAGTGAGCGGTCGAAGTGGCGGGGCCAGAGCGGCTGGGTGATCAGGCGTCCGAAGAGGTCCTCCAGCTCGCCGGGCTCGGCGTCGGGGGCGTACCACTCGCGGGTGGTCGCGCAGACGTCGCGGCGCTCGGCGGGATCGCGCATCGCCTCCAGGACCACGCCGCCGGAGTGCAGGGCGTCCTCCAGGTCGTGTACGGAGTAGGCGACGTCGTCGGCCCAGTCCATGATCTGGGCCTCGAAGCTGACCTGTCCCTCCGGCGCGCCCTCCCTGATCCACTCGAAGACCGTCGTGTCGTCGTCGTAGACGCAGTACTTGGCGCCTCTCTCGCGGGTCCACGGGTATTTGACGGCGGCGTCCAGGGAGGCGCGGGTGAGGTTGAGCCCGGCACTGCGGCCGTCCTCGGTGACGACCTTGGCCTCCAGCCGGGTCAGCAGGCGCAGGCTCTGCGCGTTGCCCTCGAAGCCTCCGCACCCGGCGGCGAGCTCGTTGAGCGCCGTCTCCCCGTTGTGGCCGAACGGCGGGTGGCCGAGGTCGTGGGCCAGGCAGGCGGTCTCCACCAGGTCGGGGTTGCGGCCGAGGGTCTCCCCCATCTCGCGGCCGATCTGCGCGCACTCCAGGGAGTGGGTCAGGCGGGTGCGGGGGATGTGCTGGCCACTGCCGAAGGTCTCCCCCGGGCCGACGACCTGGGTCTTGGCGGCGAGCCTGCGGAGCCCGGCGCTGTGCAGCACCCGTGCCCGATCGCGCTCGAACGGGCTTCGGCCGGGGTTGCCGGGCGGTTCCGGCACCCACCTGGCCTGATCGTGTTCGTCATAGCCATGCATAAGTGCACTGATTTTATCCGCGAAAGGGCCCTGCCATGCCGAACGGCGGGAAAACACCTGGTCACCGGGCGCGTGCCGCCGTTCCCCACCCGTACGAGCGGCCCGTCGGGGGAGGCCCGCCAGGAGCGCGACCGCGCTGGCGTGGCGCGTACCGGGCCCGCGGCCGCCCCGGTGAGGGTGGGGCGGGCCGCGGGGACCGGCTCCGCGGGGCGTCGTCTCCGGTGGTGCCGGAGCGCCTCGCGAAGTGGGCGGGGGTCAGCGGGTGTCGGAACCGCCGCACACCAGGGTGGCGCGGGCGGCCTCCAGCCGGGCGACCGGGATGCGGAACGGCGAGCAGGACACGTAGTCGAGACCGGCCTGGTGACAGAAGTGGATCGAGTCCGGGTCGCCGCCGTGCTCGCCGCAGATGCCCAGCTTCAGGTCGGGACGGGTCGCGCGGCCCTGCTCGACGGCGATCTCGACGAGCCTGCCGACGCCGTCGCGGTCCAGGGTCTCGAACGGAGAGACGCCGAAGACGCCGAGCTCCAGATACTTGGCGAAGAAGGCCGCCTCGACGTCGTCCCTGGAGAAGCCCCAGGTCATCTGGGTCAGGTCGTTGGTGCCGAAGGAGAAGAACTGGGCGGCCTCGGCGATCTGCCCGGCGGTCAGCGCCGCGCGGGGCACCTCGATCATCGTGCCGATCAGCGCGTCGACGCCGGTCTCCTCCAGGATCCGCCGCGCCTCGTCCTTGACGTGCTCCAGCTCCTGGACGGCGGCCACCAGCGGGATCATGATCTCCGGACGGCTGCCGGGCACCGCCTTGGCCGCCGCCGCGATCGCCCGGACCTGCATGGCGAACACGCCGGGGATGACCAGGCCGAGCCGGACGCCGCGCAGGCCCAGCATCGGGTTCTCCTCGTGGAGCCGCTTGAGCGCGACCAGGAGCCTGCGGTCCTTCTCCTCCGCCGCGTCACCGGCGAGGGCGACCCGCACCGACAGTTCGGTGTAGTCGGGCAGGAACTCGTGCAGCGGCGGGTCGATCAGGCGGATCGTGACGGGCATGCCCTCCATCGCCTGGAAGATCTTCGTGAAGTCCGCCCGCTGCAGCGGCTCCAGCGCGGCCAGCGCCCGCTCGCGCTCCTCGGCGGAGGTGGCCAGCACCAGGTCCTCGACCAGGCCGCGACGGTCGCCGAGGAACATGTGCTCGGTGCGGCAGAGCCCGATGCCCTGGGCGCCGAACCTGCGCGCCCTGGCGGAGTCCTCGGCGGTGTCGGCGTTGGCGCGCACGGCCATCCGGCGTACCCCGTCGGCGTGGGACATGATCCGGTGCACGGCGCGGACGAGCTCGTCGTCCCGGTCGCCCGAGCCCTCGAAGTACTCCACGACCGGGGAGGGGACCACGGGCACCTCGCCGAGATATACGGCTCCGCTGGTGCCGTCGATGGAGATGACGTCGCCCTCGGAGACCACGAGGCCGGAGGCCGTGGTGAACGCGCGGTCCGCGGCGGAGACCTCCAGCTCCTCGGCGCCGCAGACACAGGTCTTGCCCATGCCCCTGGCGACCACGGCGGCGTGCGAGGTCTTGCCCCCGCGGCTCGTCAGCACGCCCTGGGCGGCGATCATCCCGGCCAGGTCGTCGGGGTTGGTCTCGCGGCGGACCAGGATGACGGCCTCTCCGCTTTCGGCGAGCTCGACGGCCCTGGGCGTGGAGAAGACGGCCTTGCCGACGGCCGCGCCCGGCGAGGCGTTCATCCCCCTGGCGATCACCTTGCTGCCGGCGTCCTCGGCGAACCTGGGGAACATGAGCTGGGCGAGCTGGTCGCCGGTCACCCGGGTCACGGCCTCGTCGAGGTCGATCACGCCCTGGTCGACGAGCTGCACGGCGATACGGAACGCGGCGCCCGGGGTCCGCTTGCCCACCCGGGTCTGGAGCATCCAGAGCTTGCCGCGCTCGACCGTGAACTCGATGTCGCACAGGTCGCGGTAGTGGTCCTCCAGCGTCTTCATGGTCCGCATGAGCTCGTCGTAGACGGGCTTGTCGATGCCCTCCAGCTCCTGCAGCCGCATGGTGTTGCGGATGCCCGCGACCACGTCCTCGCCCTGGGCGTTCTGCAGGTAGTCGCCGTACACGCCCTGCTGGCCGGTGCCGGGGTCGCGGGTGAAGGCCACCCCGGTGCCGGAGTCCATGCCGCAGTTGCCGAAGACCATCGAGCAGACGCTGACCGCCGTGCCCAGGTCGGCCGGGATGCGCTCCTGGCGGCGGTACAGGACCGCGCGCGGGGCGTTCCACGACGCGAACACGGCCTCCACCGCCATGCGCATCTGCCGGTACGGGTCGGCGGGGAAGTCCTCGCCCGTCTTGGCGCGCACGATCTCCTTGTACGTCGCGACCAGGCGCCTGAAGTCGGCCGCCTCCAGCTCCAGGTCGTCGCGGCCGTCCTTGAGCTCCTCCAGGGCGTTGTCGAAGAGCTCGCCGTCGATGTCCTGGACGGTCTTGCCGAACATCTGGATGAGGCGCCGGTAGGAGTCCCAGGCGAAGCGCTCGTTGCCGCCCGCCTGCTTGGCCAGCCCGTGGACCGAGTCGTCGTTGAGCCCGATGTTGAGGACGGTCTCCATCATGCCGGGCATGGAGAACGCGGCTCCGGAGCGCACGCTCACCAGGAGCGGGTCGTCGGCCTGGCCCAGCCGTCGGCCCATCGCGGCCTCCAGGGCGGACAGGTGCTCGGAGACCTCCTCCTGCATCCCCTCGGGAAGGACCCCGTCGGCGAGGAAGCTCCGGCACGCCTCGGTGGTGATGGTGAAGCCGGGGGGCACCGGCAGCCCGAGGTTGGTCATCTCGGCGAGGTTCGCTCCCTTGCCGCCGAGCAGGTCCCTGAGATCTTTGTTGCCCTCGGTGAAGTCGTAAACGTACTTCGGCACGGTTGCTCCTTCTGCGACTTCAATCGGCGTCTGGTTCCGCCTCTCTCCGGACTCTACCGACGAACAAGACGATGAAACGGCACTCACCACACAGAACAGCATCATCGCAGCTCAAAGCAGGCAAACCGGTCTAATCCAATTCAAATCCAGATCAAATACGCGAGGATATCGATCACCTCAAAAATTGGTTTACACCAATTGGTATAAACCAATTTCCCGCCCATTCAAACCCGTTCACGACCGGTTCAGCGACCCGCCAGGCCGGCTCCGGCGAGAGGGTTCAGGTCGGGAACCTCCCCCTCCGCCGGGCCCTCGCCGGACGGCAGCCACAGCACGAACACGCTTCCCTCGCCCAGCCGGGAGAACAGGCGCACGTGCCCGCCGTGCGACTCCACGATCTGGCGGACGATCGCCAGGCCCAGCCCGCTGTGCCGGTCGCGGCGGCTGGTCTGGCCGCGCCAGAACCGGTCGAACACCCGCGCGTGGTCGTCCTCGGGCACCCCGGGCCCGGCGTCGCGCACCGCCACCCAGATCCAGCCCCCGGTACGGCCCGCCGCCACCACGACCTCGCTCCCGCCCGGCGCGAGCCGCACCGCGTTGGAGAGCAGGTTGCCCACCGCCCGGCGCAGCGCGTCGTGGTCCCCCACCCCGCGCAGCCCGGCGGGCAGCGCCCTGCGGATCGACAGCCCGCGCCCGGCCGCGAGCGCGGTGAACTCCTCGGCCGCCTCGGCGGCCAGCGTCCCCACGTCCACCTCGGCGTCGGCCAGCGCGGGCGCGGACCGGCGCGCGGTCGCCAGCAGGTCCTCGACCAGGCGGGTCATCCGGGTGGTGGCCCGGTCCACGATGGCCACCGCGCGCATCCGCTCCTCCTCGGTGCTGTCGGGCGAGGCGAGGACGGCGTCCACGTTGGCCCGGATGATGGCCAGCGGGCTGCGCAGCTCGTGGGAGGCGTCGTCGATCAGCTGCCGCTGCGCCAGGAAGGCTCCTTCCAGGCGGCCGAGCATGGTGTCGACGGTGTCGGCGAGGTCGCGCAGCTCGTCCTTCGGGCCGGTGAGCAGGATCCGCCGCGACAGGTCGGTGCCCTGGATCTCGGCGGCGGCCCTGGTGATCGAGCGCACCGGACGCAGCACCCGGCCCGAGAGGACCCAGCCGATGCCGAAGCTCGCCAGGAAGAGCCCGCCCAGGGTGAGGAGCGAGTAGTCGCGCAGGGTCCGCAGGGTGAGCAGGTTGACCGCGTTCTCGACCTCGGCGAGCTCGACGACGGGAGCCTTGCCGACGTAGCGCTCGGTGTCGACGCTGTAGAGCTTGGCCTGCTGGACGGTGTAGGGCCGCTCCTCGGCGCTCCTGGCCACCGCGACGTACAGCAGGCCGACGACCAGCGCGGAGAGCAGGAACAGCAGGCTGGAGTAGAGCACGGTCAGCCGGAAGCGGATCGTCTGCACGAAGGAGAACCTCACACGTCCTCCCGCAGCCGGTAGCCCTTGCTGACCACGGTCTCGATCACGGCGTCGGCGCCGAGCTTGCGCCGCAGGTTCCCCACCGTCACCCGCACGGTGTTGGTGAACGGGTCGGTGTGCTCGTCCCAGACGTGCTCCAGAAGCTCCTCGGCGGAGACGACGTGCCCGGGGCGGGTCATCAGGTAGTGCAGGACACCGAACTCCTTGGGGGTCAGCCCCAGCTCGCGCCCGGTCGAGTGGGCCTCCACCCGGGAGGTGTCCAGCCGCAGCGAGCCGACCTGCAGGATCGCGGTACCGCCGCCCGGCTCCCTGCGGAGCAGCGCGCGGACCCGGGCCAGGAGCTCGGGGAAGGCGAACGGTTTGACCAGGTAGTCGTCGGCGCCCTCGTCCAGCCCCCTGACCCGGTCGTCCAGCCGGTCCCGCGCGGTCACCATGATGATCCGCACGGCCTGGCCCTGGTCGGTCCCGCGCAGTGCCCGGCAGACCTCGAAGCCGTCCCCTCCGGGCAGGTTGAGGTCGAGAAGGACCAGGTCGTACGAGTTGACCTGGAGCTTCTCCCGCGCCTGGGCCACGTCGCAGGCGACGTCCACCGCGTATCCGGCCCGGACGAGCCCCACGCGCAGGGCGTCGACCAGGTCTTCCTCATCTTCGACAACGAGCAGTCGCATGGTACGAACCTAGGTCGTGTGCGGCCGGAAACGCGGATGCCACCGCCATACCGCGCCCCTGTTCCCCTGCATTCCCTTCCCTCCACTTCCGTCCGCTTCCATCCGCTCCCAGAAGGTCCGTCCGCCTCCGTTCACTCCCGGATGATCCGTTCGGCGACGGGCGCCGCCCTGTCGATCGGGATCGCGAAACCGATGCCGATCGATCCGGCCCCGCGCCGCGAGAGCGTCGCGATCGCGGTGTTGACCCCGATCACCTCGCCCCGGGCGTTGACCAGCGGGCCTCCGGAGTTGCCGGGATTGATGGAGGCGTCGGTCTGCAACGCGGTCTGCCCGCGCCCGCCCAGCCTCACCTGTCGGTCGAGGGCGCTGACGATGCCGCCGGTGACCGTACCCGCCAGTCCCAGCGGGGAGCCGACGGCGAGCACCTGGTCCCCCACCGCGAGGTCCGCGGACCTGCCCAGCTCCGCGGGGACCAGCCCGCGGGCGTCGTCCACCCTGAGCACCGCGAGGTCGTACGCCTCGTCGGTGCCCACGACGGTGGCGGGCAGCCGCCGCCCGTCACCGAGCACGACGGTGACGCCCGCGCCGCCGGCCAGGACGTGCGCGTTGGTGAGCAGGTGCCCGGCGCCGTCGATCACGAAGCCGGAGCCCGAGCCCCGGCCCGACTCGACCGACACGACACTCGGCAGCACCCTGGCCGCCGTGCCGCGCAGGCCGCCCGTGACACCCGCCGGCCCGGACGGGACGGCCGGGACGGCGGTGGACCGGGGCAGCGCCACGGGAGCGGCCCGCTCCTCTCCCGCCAGCCGGGCCGTCGCGACGCCCGCTGCTCCACCGGTGACCATGGCGACGAGCGCCGCGGCGACCAGGACGCGTCCCGCCCCCGCCTTCCGCGCGGCGGTCACCGTGCCCGGTGACGGGCCGGTCTCCCGCCGCGGTGCGGCCGCGGGCGGGGCCCCCGGCGTGAAACCCGGCCCGCGGGGCCGCCCGAGCCCCGGGGGCCGATCGTGTGACGTCACCATGGCCGCCTCCTCACAGGATCCTCGAGAACCAGAACAGGGAGGTTCCGGCCGCCACGACCGCGCCGATCAGGGCCACCCCGACGAACCACGGCCAGACCTCCTGCCGCTCGGTCCGGTAGCCCACCGAGCTGCCGATGTCGTCGTAGACCGCCCGCAACTCGCCGCCGGAGGCCGCCTCGTAGAAACCCCCGCCGGTGCTCTCCGCCAGCTCGCGCAGCGCCGGGCCGTCCACCGGCACCCGCGTCTCCCTGCCGCCCATCTGGATCGTGCCGTCCGGCGTGCCGTACGCGATGGTCGAGACCGGCACGCGCCGGGAGGCCGCCTCCCGCGCCGCCAGCTCCGGCGTCCGGCCCATGGTGCTCGACCCGTCGGACATCAGCACGATGTGGGCGGGCGGCCGCTCACCGCGCTCACCGCCCTCCAGGGCGTCGATCGCGTCCAGGGACGAGAACACCGCCTCGCCGATGGCCGTACCCGAGTCCGTGGTGAGCCGGTCGATCGCGGACAGCACCGCCGCCCTGTCGGCGGTGGGCGGCACGCTCACCGAGGCCGAGGACGAGAACGTGACCAGGCCCAGGTCGAACCGGGAGGGCAGGTCCGCGACGAACCGCCGCGCGGCCTCCCGCGCCGCCGCGAACCGGTTGGGCGCCACATCCGTGGCCTGCATCGACGCGGAGACGTCGAACGCCACGACGATCGTCGCCCGCTCTCTCGGGACCCGCACCTCGGCCGTCGGCCGCGCGAACCCGACGACGAGGAGCACCAGCATCCCCATGAACGCCGCGGCGGGCACGTGCCTGCGCCACCCGGGCCCCTTGGGCGCCAGCTTGTCCAGCAGGTCCAGATTGGTGAACCGCAGGGCGTACCGGCTGCGCCGCAGATACATGACGACGTAGAGAACCGCGAGCATCAGGGCGGGCACCAGCAGCCACAACCAGACGGGAGACAGGAACGTCACGCCACACCGCCTCTCGTACCTTGCGCGCCGCGGGCCCGCGCCAGGCGGCGCTGGAGCACGACGTGACGGACCAGGTCGCGGACCCAGTCGCGGTCGGTGTCCAGGCGCAGGTGCGCGGCCCCGCACCGGCGCAGGGCGGTCGCGATGGCCGCCCGCCGTCCCGCGGCGGCCTCGGCGTAGCGCTCGCGGAGACGGGCGCCGGCCGTGGAGACCTCCCTGCGCCGGCCGGTCTCCGGGTCGACGAGGGTGAGCACCCCCACGTCGGGCAGGGTCAGCTCCCTGGGGTCGACGACTTCCACCGCGAGGAGCTGGTGGCGGAGCGCGAGATGGCGCAACGGCCTCTCCCAGCTCTCCGGGGGATCGAGGAAGTCCGAGACGACGACCACGAGCCCGCGGCGGCGCACGACGCGGCGCAGGTCGTCGGCGGCCGGTCCGACGCGCGGCGTCGCGACACCCGGCTCGGTACGCGGCAGCGAGAACACCGCGCCCAGCAGCGCCATGAGATGCGGGCGCCCGCTCCTGGCGGGGAACCGCCGGACCTCGCCGCCGTGCAGGATGTGCGCCCCGACGCGGTTACCGGTCCGCTCGGTGAGGAAACCGACCGCCGCGACGGCGGCGAGCGCGAGTTCCCTCTTCTCCATCAGCGCGGTGCCGAAGTCCATGCTGGCGCTGGCGTCGAGCAGCACCCAGGTCTCCAGTTCCCGGTCGGCGATCAGGTCCCGCACGTGCGGCTCCGCCGTGCGGGCGGTGACGTTCCAGTCCATCCGGCGCACGTCGTCACCCGGCGTGTACGGCCTCGCCTCGGCGAGCTCGCCACCGGGACCGGGGGTCAGCCCCTGGTGGTCGCCCTGCAGCAGCCCGTCGAGACGCCTGACCACGGTCAGCTCCAGCCGCCGGAGCACCCGCTCGGACAGCAGGTGCCGCATCAGGCCGCCTCTCCCTGGCCGGGGGCGATCCTGGGCATCGGGATCGCCGCGGCCACCCGGTCCACGATCCGCCGGGGGGAGACGTCGTCGGCCAGCGCGTCGAACGACGGCACCAGCCGGTGCGCGATCACGTCACCGGCCAGGTCCGCGACGTCCTCGGGCAGCACGTAGTCGCGCCCGCGCAGCAACGCCAGCGCACGGGCCGCGGCGACCAGGCCGAGCGTCGCCCGCGGACTCGCGCCGAAGGCCAGCAGAGGGGCGACCTCCTCCAGCCCGAACCGCGCGGGCTCCCGGGTCGCGTACACCAGCCGGACCGCGTACTCGGCGACGGCGTGGTGGACGAAGACGTCGTCCGCGGCCGACTGGAGCGCCAGCAGCCGCCGGGAGTCGAGCACCCGCCGGGAGACCGGCCGGCCGGTGCTCATCCGGTAGAGGATCGCGAGTTCCTCCGACTCGCTCGGATACCCCACGTCGATCTTCATCAGGAAGCGGTCCCGCTGGGCCTCGGGCAGGTGGTAGACGCCCTCCGACTCGATCGGGTTCTGGGTCGCCAGGACCAGGAACGGAGCGGGCACCGGGTGGGTGCGCCCGCCGATGCTCACCTGGCGCTCGGCCATCACCTCCAGCAGCGCCGACTGGACCTTGGCCGGAGCCCTGTTGATCTCGTCGGCGAGCACGAAGTTGGCCATCACCGGGCCCAGCTCGATGTCGAAGCTCTCCGTGGACGGCCGGTAGAGGCGGGTGCCGACGATGTCGGCGGGCACCAGGTCGGGAGTGAACTGGATCCGGGCGAACGAGCCGCCCACGACACCCGCGAGCGTCTCGGCGGCCAGCGTCTTGGCGATGCCGGGAACCCCCTCGAGCAGGCAGTGCCCCCGGGCGAGGACCGCGACGAGCAGGCGCTCGACCATGCGGTCCTGGCCGACGATCACCCGCTTGACCTCGAACAGCGCCCGCCCGAGCACGGCACTCTCCGGCGCTCTCTCCGCCCCGCCGTCCGTACCTGACGGGATCTCCCTCACGTGGTCCGTGTGCTCGACGTGCTCGGTGTACTCGTTCACGGGGCGATCGCGGAGGTCGAGGCCGGGCAGTCGTCGACGAGCAGCCGCAGCTCGATCGCGTCGTGGGCGGGTCGCGGATCGGCGTGAGCCGCACTTCCCGTGAGCAGGAAGACGACCCCGCCGAGGGCCACGACCCCCGGAACGGCCTTCCAAGGTGATACGCGTGCCATCGTTCTCCCCTTCGTTGAACGAACGATCACCCTGATGTCATCAAAAGCCTCCGAAAACCGCCGTAAGCCTGCTTTTTATCTCGTCTTTCGCCCCGGGCCGCCCGGTGGAGGGACCGCCGAGGCTGGGAGAACAGCGACGGCCGGCGACCCCCGGGTGCGGGGGGCGCCGGCCGTGACCGGTCGGGCGGGGCGTACCTCAGTCGTTGAGGTGCCGGCGGAGGTAGGCGTCGACCTGGTCGAGAGCCACCCGCTCCTGGGCCATCGAGTCGCGCTCGCGGATGGTCACCGCCTGGTCGTCGAGCGTGTCGAAGTCGACGGTGATGCAGAACGGCGTGCCGATCTCGTCCTGACGGCGGTAGCGGCGGCCGATCGCGCCCGCGTCGTCGAACTCGACGTTCCACCGGCGGCGGAGCTGGGCCGCCAGGTCCTTGGCCTTGGGCGACAGGTCGGCGTTGCGCGACAGCGGGAGCACCGCGACCTTGACCGGCGCGAGCCGGTGGTCGAGGCGCATGACCGTGCGCTTCTCCATGACGCCCTTGGCGTTGGGCGCCTCGTCCTCGGTGTAGGCGTCGATCAGGAAGGTGAGCGTGGCCCGGTCGACACCGGCGGCCGGCTCGATCACGTACGGGACGTAGCGCTCGCCGGTGTCCTGCTCGAAGAAGCTCAGGTCGGTGCCGGAGGCCTTGCCGTGCGCGGTCAGGTCGAAGTCGGTGCGGTTGGCGATGCCCTCGAGCTCGCCCCACTCGGTGCCGGTGAAGTTGAAGCGGTACTCGATGTCGACGGTCCGCTTGGAGTAGTGGGAGAGCTTGTCCTTCGGGTGCTCGTAGATGCGCAGGTTGTCCTTGTTGATGCCCAGGTCGGTGTACCAGCGGAACCGCTCGTCGATCCAGTACTGGTGCCACTCCTCGTCGCTGCCCGGCTTGACGAAGAACTCCATCTCCATCTGCTCGAACTCGCGGGTGCGGAAGATGAAGTTGCCCGGGGTGATCTCGTTGCGGAACGACTTGCCGATCTGGCCGATGCCGAACGGGACCTTCCTGCGCGCCGACTGCTGCACGTTGAGGTAGTTGATGAAGATGCCCTGGGCGGTCTCGGGACGCAGGTAGGCGAGGCCCGACTCGTCCTCGACCGCGCCGAGGTAGGTCTTCAGCAGGCCGCTGAACTGCTTCGGCGAGGTGAAGGCGCCCTTGGTGCCGCAGTTGGGGCAGGTGATGTCGACCAGACCGTTGACGGGCTGCTTTCCGTGTTTCTCGGTGTAGGCCTCTTCGAGGTGGTCGGCCCGGTAGCGCTTGTGGCACGACTGGCACTCGGTCAACGGGTCCGTGAAGGTCTCCACGTGGCCACTGGCCTGCCACACCTCGCGAGCCAGGATCACCGAGGAGTCGAGGCCGACCACGTCGTCACGCCCCTGCACCACGGTCTTCCACCACTGCCGCTTCACGTTGTTCTTGAGCTCCACGCCCAGTGGACCGTAGTCCCACGACGCGCGCAGGCCGCCGTAGATCTCGCTGGAGGGATACACAAGACCGCGCCGCTTGGCGAGGCTGACGATGGTGTCCATGATGTCCGTACGGCGTGCCATAAGGGAGAATCTCCATCCGGCTGGAGGTCGGCGAGGAATTGATTGAGCTCCCAGCTTAGGGGAGACGAACCCCCGGGACGTGCGGATAAACCACGACGCCCGCCTCGTCCGGGCAAAGCTTCCCAGGGGATGACGGCGGGACGACGGGCGGGGCGTCAGGGGCGCTCGACGTCCTCGAACGCGCTCGGTTCGTTGATCATGAGGGTCATCAGCGGATACATCGCCATCCGCGCCGCGCCCAGTGCCCTGCGGTAGAACCCCGCGCCCTCCCACTCGCTGACCAGCGCCCACAGCTCCGGCTCGTCCACCGACCTCGACACCCGGCCGCGCACGTAGCCCGGCTGTCCGGCCAGGGTGTCGACGATCTCGTGAGCCCGGAGCGTGAACTCCTCGGTCTGGCCCGGCGGCACCGAGTAGCGGATGAGAGCAAGCATCCGCCCAGCATGACAGAGCCCGCTCCCGGTCCCGGCCACGCCGTGCCCTGAGAGGCCGTGCCCTGAGACGCCAAGCCCCTGGGGGCTTGGCGCTGCCGCGCCGCCCCGCCCGTTCCCGGGTACGGGATGGGCGGCGGGCAGCGGGCAACGGGCAACGGGCAGCGGGCAGCGGGCAGCGGATGGTCCCCGGCTCCGGGCATGTCGCGGCGGGCGCGGTGGCGTTAGGCTCGGCCTGTGGCCGACAAGCGTCAGGAACGCCCCGCACACCCGCTGGCACAGCCCCGCCCCAGGCAGGGCAAGCGCCCGCTGCCCCCGGGTGAGCAGTTCTTCACGCCGGGGGCGACCGGGCTGCGGCGGAAGGTCGAGCGACGCAGCGCGGCCCCGCTCGTCTTCCTGTTCCAGCTCCCCCGGTGGATCGCCCCGGTGGCGCTGGTGGTCCTCCTCCTGGCCGGATTCGCGGTGCCGTCCTTCTGGGGCGGCGTCGCCGTGCTTCCGGTGATCGGGTTCGTCGGCTGGCTCGCCTACATGTCGTGGCCGTCCCTGGGAAACGGGGGGCGTCTCCTGCGCGTCGCGCTGCTCACCTTCCTCATCCTGCTCGCCGCCGATCGCTTCGGCGCCTTCTGACACCTCCCTCGGCTCCCCGGCTTTCTTCGGCGCCTTCTGACGCCCCCTCAGCTCCCCCTGCCTTCAGCGGGAGGTGGGCAGGAGGGTGTAGCCGGGGAAGTTTCCCGGCAGGCGCTCGGTCTCCGGCCCCTGGGTGACGGCCCGGACGAGCAGCTCGCCACCGACGAAGGCACCCCGCCAGGAGGCGCCGAGCCCGCCGAACAGCTCCTCCCGGTCGCCGCGTGAGCGGGGCGCGTTGATCCCCACCTTGAACGCCCGCACCTCCGGGGCCAGCCGCCTGACGGTCTCCTCGTCGTCACAGGAGACCGTGGCGACCAGCGCGCCGTTGCTGGCGTTCATCGCGGCCAGCAACTCGGCCTCGGTGTCGACCAGCACGATGGTGTCGACCGGCCCGAAGGGCTCGGCGTGGAAGAGCGGGGACGAGCGCGGCGGGCCGAGGACGGCGACGGGCGCCAGATAGCCCGAGGTGTCCTGGCCGGGCAGGAACAGCCCGTCGTCGAGGGAGCCCCGGTACAGGGGGACCCCGCCCTTGGCCACCGCCTCGTCCACCTGGTCGGCGAGCTCCTTGACCTTGGCGTTGGTGATCAGCGGGCCGAAGTCGAGGTCGGGCGGCGGGTCGTCGGGCCCCTGCACGGCCAGCGGGTGGCCGAAGCGCACCGACCGGACCGCCGGCAGGTAGGCGGCCAGGAAGTCGTGGAACAGCGAGCGCTGCACCACGAAGCGCGGGTAGGCCGTGCAGCGCTGCTTGGCGTAGTCGAAGCTCTTGCGGATCTGCCCGGTCAGCAGCTCCCAGTTGCCGTACTCCCACACCCCCCAGCAGTTGAGCCCCTCCTGCTCCAGGACGTGCCGGTGGCCGAGGTCGGCGAGCGAGGTGGCCACCTGCCCGCCCGCGTCGCGCCCGCCGACGAAGGAGACGCAGCCCAGTTCCTTGCCGCGCACCAGCGCCGGGGAGAGCTCGGCGCCTCCCCCGCTGACAAGGGTGAACGGCAGCCCCTCCTGGGCGGCGAGCGCGGTCGCGAGGGTGAGGCAGGCGAGCCCGCCGTCGGTGGGCGCCTTGGCGATGACCGCGTTGCCCGCGAGGGCCTGCACGAGCATGGCGTGCATCAGCACGCTCATCGGGTAGTTCCAGCTGGCGATGTTGCTGACCGGGCCGGCCAGGGGGACGCGGCCGGCGACCATCCGGTCGATCTCGCCGACGTACCAGTGCACCCCCTCGATGCACCGGTCGACGTCGGCCGCGGCGAGCTTCCACGGCTTGCCGATCTCCCAGACCAGCAGCAGGGTCAGCAGGTCGCGGTGGGCGGTCATCGCCTCCAGCGCCGCCGTGACGCGGGCCTTGCGCTCGGCGAGCGGCACGTGGCGCCAGAGGCGGTGCTCGTCGAGACCGGCCCGTACCGCGCGCAGGGCGGTGGCCCTGTCGAGGCGGGGCGGCCCGGCGATGGCGGTGCCGTCCACCGGCGAGGCGGCCGGCTCCGGGCGGCCGTCGCGCTGCCAGAAGCCGCCCCAGTGGTTGAGCACCCGGTCGTCGTGAAAGGCCTGGGGCGCCGCCGCCACGCACCGGTCGTAGGCGTCGGACCAGGCCGACCCCGGCTTGAGCATGAGTGACATGGGTGGTCTCCTCGGTTGGACCGGTCGATTCAGTCGGACCAGTCGATGGCCAGGGCGAGCTCCTGCTCGGGCAGCGGCTCGAACTCCTTGATCGCGTCGAGTGCGGGGCCCATGGCCGCGTTGGCCTCTCTCTCGACCATGACCTCGACCAGCACCGGGAGCTGCAGGCGGTCCGACTCCGCGCTCGCCCAGGCCAGCGCGTCGCCGATCTCACCGGGCAGCTCGACGCGCCGGGCCGGGCAGCCGAACGCCTCCATGAGCTTCACGTGGTCGACACCGCCCTCGCCGTAGTGGAGGTCGACGGCGTAGTTCATGTCGTAGGGGATCTCGGCCTGGCGGATCAGCCCGAGATACTCGTTGTTGATCATCACGATGACGAACGGGATACGGTACTGGGCGGCGACCGCGATCTCCTCCATCAGGAACTGGAAGGAGTAGTCGCCCGCCACGGCCACCACCTGCCGCTCCGGGTAGGCGCACTTGACGCCCATCGCGGCGGGCACCTCCCAGCCCAGCGGCCCGGCCTGCCCGCAGACGAGGTATCGGCGCGGGAGGTAGGTCTTCTGGAACTGTCCCGACCAGATCTGGTAGAGGCCGATCGCGGTGACGAACGTCGTGTCGGGCCCGTAGAAGTCGTTCAGCTCCCGGAAGACCCTCGGCGGCTTGATCGGCACGTCGTCGAAGTCGTCGCGCCGCAGCAGCGTGCTGCGCAGCTCGGTGACCCGCGCGGGCCACCGTCCGGGACGGCGGGCCTCGGTACGGCCGCGCGCCTCCTTCGCCAGGGCCGCCAGCGTGGGCCGGGCGTGGCCGACCACGCCCAGGTCGGGCTCGAAGACCTTGCCGATCTGGGTGGGCTCGATGTCGACGTGGATGAATCTGCGCCCCCGGCGGTAGGTGTCGAGGTCGCCGGTGTGCCGGTCGCCGAACCTGGCGCCCACCGCCAGCACCAGGTCGCTCTCCAGCAGCGCCGCGTTGCCCCAGCGCGTCTGGGTCTGGATGCCCGCCATGCCGGCGAACAGGGGGTGGTCCTCGGGGAAGGCCCCCTTGCCCATCAGCGTCACCTGGACGGGAACCTGCAGGTGCTCGGCGAGCGCGCGCAGCTCGGCGGCGGCGTCGGCGATGACCACCCCGCCGCCGGCCAGGATGAGGGGCCGCCGGGCGCCCATGAGCATGTCGATCGCCGCCCGGACCGCCGGGGCCGTGGGCTGCGGGACGTCGATGGGGAGCGGGGTGTCGATCTCCGCGTCGTACAGGCAGGTGCCGCGCTGCACGTCGATCGGCAGGTCGATCAGGACGGGGCCCGGCCGGCCGGACCTGGCGATCCTGAAGGCCTCCCTGAACACCCAGGGGGCCTGGGCCGGCTCCTTCAGCTGGACCGCCCACTTGGTGACGGGCTTGGCGATCTCCACGATGTCGACCGCCTGGAACGCCTCCTGGTGGAGCTTGTCGCGCGCCGCCTGCCCGGTGATGCAGATCATGGGGATGGAGTCGGCGAGGGCGGTGTAGAGGCCGGTGATCATGTTGGTGCCGGCCGGGCCAGAGGTGCCGATGCAGACGCCGACGTTGCCGGTGACCCGGGCCCAGCCGTCGGCGGCGTGCGTGCCGCCCTCCTCGTGGCGGACGGTGACGTTGCGTATGTCGCTGTGCTGGAGCGCCGCGTAGAGAGGGAGGATCGCCGCGCCCGGGATGCCGAAGACGGTGTCGACGCCTTCGGACTCCAGGACGGCCACCACGGCCTCCATGCAGGGGATCCGCTTCACTGGTTGATCCTTTCGATCACCTTGAGCAGGGCGGAGTGGTCGAGGGAGCCGTGCCCCTGGGCACGGGCCGCGGCGACGAGCTGGGCGACCAGCCCGGTGAGCGGGAGCGAGACGCCCGCCTCCCGCGCCGCGGCGATGGCGATGCCCATGTCCTTGTGGTGCAGGTCGATCCGGAACCCCGGCGCGAACTCGCGCCTGATCATGGAGTGCCGCTTGAGGTCGAGGATGCGGGAGCCCGCCAGCCCGCCGGCCAGGACGTCGAGTCCGCCCGCGGGGTCGACCCCCGAGGCTTCGAGCAGCACGATCGCCTCGGCGACCAGGCCGTAGATGCCCCCGACGACGAGCTGGTTGGCGGCCTTCACGGTCTGCCCCGCCCCGGCGGGACCCACGTGCACGATCGTCGTGCCGACGACCGCCAGGAGCGGGCGTACGGCCGCGAAGTCGGCGGCGGCGCCACCGACCATGATCGAGAGGGTGCCGTCGACCGCGCCGCGCTCACCGCCGCTCACCGGGGCGTCCAGTGCCCTGATGCCCTTGACGGCAGCGGCCTGCGCGACCCTGCGGGAGGTCTCGGGCCGCACGGTGCTCATGTCGATGTGGATCAGGCCCCGCCTGCCCTGCTGGAGCAGCCCGTCGTCGCCGAAGGCCACCTCCTCCACCTGGGGCGAGTCGGGCAGCATGGTGATCACGACCTCCGCCTGCGCGACGGCCTCCGCCACGCTGCCCGCGGACTTGCCGCCGGCCACGGCGAGGGCGTCCATCCGCTCGGCGCTCATGTCGTAGCCGACGACGGTGTGCCCGGCCCTGACCAGGTTCGCCGCCATCGGACTGCCCATGATCCCCAGGCCGATGAATCCGATGTTCATGAGCGGCTCACCGCTCCTCCCTCGCTCAGCGTTCATCGAATACCTCCAAGGTGGAGACCCCGGGCCTCGGCCCGGGGGTGGGGGCGCGGCCGGTCACCGCGCGCGATCCGGTGGTGTGCCCCGTACGGCCCGTGCGGGAGGTCAAGCGTCCCTCCAGCCGAAGCTCTCGGCGCTGGGGCCGGTGGGGCGGTACTCGAGCCCGATGTGGCCCCGGTATCCCGAGGTCTCCAGGCGCTCGAGGATCTGGTCGTACGGCATGGCGCCGGAGCCCGGCTGCCCCCGGCCGGGGGCGTCGGCGATCTGGACGTGGCCGAACCGGTGGACGCTCGTGTCGATGAGGGTGAGCACGTCCTCGCCCATCCGGTGCAGGTGGTAGAGGTCGGCGAGGAAGGCCACGTTGCCCGCGTCCACCTGGTCGATCACCTCGAAGGCCGCGGCCGAGGAGGTGATCGGGTAGTCGGGGCTCTCGTAGGAGTTGAGCGCCTCAACCACGACCGTGGCGCCGACCCCGGCCGCCGCCCTCGCCGCCAGGGACAGGTTGGACAGCGCCAGCTCGCGCTGGGCCCGCGGGGTCAGCCCCGCCACGCTGTTGCCGTAGAGGGCGTTGAGCACCCGGCAGCCGAGCGCTCCGGCCAGGCCCGCCGCGACCTCGACGTTGGCCTGGAACCTGGCCGAGCCGTCGGGCCGCGACAGCAGGCCCCGCTCCCCCGCCGCCATGTCCCCGGCGTCGAAGTTGAGGCCGACCAGGCGCACCCCGGCCTCCTCGATCGCCCGCCGCAGGGCGTCGATCTCGCGGTCGGCCGGGCAGGGGACGGCGAAGGGCCACCAGAGCTCGACCGCGTCGAAGCCCGCCTTGGCCGCCGCGGCGGGGCGCTCCAGCAGCGGCAGCTCGGTGAAGAGGATGGAGAGGTTGACGTCGAACTTCACGGCGCCTCCCCCGCTCCCAGGGAGACCTTCACGGGCGGCACGGGCGGCACGGGCGGCGTACCCAGCGCGGCCAGCACCGACCGCATCAGGCGGGCGGTCTCGCTCGGGGTCCTGCCGACGCGGACGCCGACCTTCTCCAGGGCGTCCTTCTTGGCCTG